>NZ_SSDK01000024.1:0-58846 GCF_004794435.1 Microbacterium sp. K27 | reverse complement strand
GGCAGGAGCGGACGCCGCGCCCGTCGATGACTCTTCGGGTGCGGCATCCGCTTCTGGTTCGTTCACGTCCGTGATGGTATCCCGTAGCGTGCGGCTGATCAGTCGAGGACCGTGCTGGTGAGCTGCGAGAGCGGCTCGGCCAGAGCGTTGATCAGGTCGGTGAACTCGCGCTTGTCGGCCTCGGTCAGTTGCGAGTAGCCCACGAAGCCGTCGGCCAGCGAGCCGTGAGCCGCGAGAGATTCCTCGAGCGCGGTGTAACCCGACTCGATCTCCGCGACCAGAGCCTTCCCCTCGTCGCCCTGCGCGACGGCGAAGTCCTGCACGAGCGAGAACGCCATCTTCGACCCTTCGACGTTCGCGGCGAAGTCGTAGAGGTCGGTCCCGGACCACCAGTCCTCCTCCCCGGAGATCTTCCCGGTCGCGACCTCGTCGAGCAGCGCGATGGCGCCGTTCGAGATGCCGCCGATGCCCTGGTCGTCGAGGGCGGTGGTGAAGTCGTCGGAGTGCACGTAGTCGTAGAGCTCCTGCACGTCGGCGAGCAGCAGATCGCCGTAGTCGGCGCGCTCCTCCGGCGTGGACGGCGCCCAGTCCTGCCACGCGGGGGTCTCCCCGTCGGCGTTCAGCGCGTCCTGCGCCGGAACCCACAGGTCCTTCTCGATGCGGTGGAAGCCCGTCCAGTCCAGTCCTTCGGCGACGGCATCGACCTCGCGATAGTCGATGCGCGGGTCGAGGTCACCCAGCGCCTCGGCGACCGGCTCGATGCGCTCGTAGAACGCGCGGGTCTGCGGGAAGAGCGTGCGCGCGGTCTCGTCGTCACCGGACTCGTAGGCGGCGACGAAGTCCTCGACTGCGGGGACGAGCTGCCCGACCTGGTCCTTCACGAACGCACCGTAGAGGTCGACGGCCTTCTGCTTCTGCTCGGCGTCTGGACCTTCCACCGCGACGCGATCCCCGGTCACGGTGAACGCGGTCTTCCCCACGCCATCGCCGATCATCCCCGGCTTGCAGAGAGTGAAGTAGTCACCGGGCTGTGCGACGACCGTGAGCGTGCGCGAGGCGGCCGGCGCGATGTTCTCGACCTCGCCGACGATCCGGAGGCCGTCCTCTGCGAGGAGGTAGAACTCCGTGACCTGAGCGGTGTCGTTCTTGACGTTGAAGGTCAGGGTCCCGCTCTTCGCGGTCGCCGCGGAGACCGCGCAGTCGCTATCGGTCGAGGAGACGTCGAAGGCCGCGGTGGCTCCGGCGTCGCTCTTCGCGACGCAGCCGCTCAGGACGAGAACCGCGGCGCCGGTGGCTGCCAGCGCCCCCAGGATCCGGTGCGAGGTGGTCATGCTGCTCCTTGTGGTGAGAGGGAGGGAGATTCAGACGAGGGCTCCGTCGGGTCCTGCGGCTTCGACGGGCGCTTCGAGCGGAGTCCGCGGACGTAGAGCCATCCGACGACGGAGATGTACGCGACCCAGGCGACGACCTGCATCCAGGTCATCGCGGGCATGAAGCCGACCGTCGCCTGCAGAATCGATGCGAGGGGGCCACCGGGAGCGATCGTCGCCGAGACGTCGAACGCCCACCCGAACGGGAAGGCGGCCCATCCGACAGCCACGCCGCCGGTCACTGCATCGATCGGTGCCAGCGCGGTGAACGGCCCGGGAAGCACACCGGCCTCCTGCAGATCCATCAGCGCGTAGGCGAGCACGCCGGCCGCGACGATCACGAGGAACCCGCCGGTCCAGGCGAAGAAGCGACGCAGATCGAGTCGCAGCGCACCGCGGGAGATCAGCCATCCGACGACCACGGCCGTGAGGAGCCCGAGCAGGGCGCCCATCAGCGCCGAGGGTGCGTCGCCGAAAGACTGGACCATCGACCACAGCAGCAGCGTCGTCTCGATGCCCTCTCGGGCGACGGACACGAAGCCGATCGCGATGAGCGCCCACAGGCCGCCGGCGGTGAGGGCGCGGTCGATGCCACCCTCCAGCGTCGCCTTCATGCTGCGCCCGGCCCGCTGCATCCAGAAGATCATCCAGGTCACCATCGCGACGGCGAGCAGCGACAGGCCGCCACCGATCAGCTCCTGCGCCTGGAACGTGAGTTCGTAGGCCCCGAAGGTGAGCACCGCGCCGATGCCGAGAGCCAGTGCGATCGCGAGTCCGACGCCCGCCCACATCTTCGGGAGAGCGTCCTGCCGTCCGAGACGACGGAGGTAGGCGACGAGGATGCCGACGACGAGTGCGGCTTCGAGGCCCTCGCGGAGCCCGATGAGAAAAGTGGCGAGCACGGAAGAACACTCTCTGGCGGTGACTGAGGTAAGGCAGCCCTTACCGAGGAGACTCTAGCACCGAGATCGACCTCCACCGCACACGAGGGACGGAAGTAACGGAGCGCAACACAGGATCCCACCCCGGTCGACGCGACGTAGCCTCGGTCCATGGCTGAACTCTCGCTCCCCATTCTCGACCTCTCCCAGCTCGACGAAAGCCCCGAGGCCGCGGCACGATTCCGCGACGACCTGCGGGCGGCGACCCACGATGTCGGCTTCTTCTACCTCACCGGCACCGGGATCTCCCCCGCGCTCGAGGCACGGCTCCACCGGGCCGCCCTGGACTTCTTCGCCCTCCCCGAAGAGGACAAGCTGGCCATCGAGAACGTGAACAGCCCGCACTTCCGCGGCTACACGCGCATCGGCGGAGAACGCACCCAGGGGAAGGTCGACTGGCGCGAGCAGATCGACATCGGCCCCGAGCGCGAACCCGTCGACGACGGCCCCGCCTTCAACCGCCTCATCGGGCCGAACCTCTGGCCGTCGGCGCAGCCCGAGCTGCAGGATGTCGTGGCCGAGTGGCACGAGACCCTGTCCGAGGTCGCTCGCAAACTGCTGCGCGCCTGGGCCCAGACCCTCGGCGCCGACGAGTCCTACTTCGACGAGCACTTCGGCGAGCCGTCGACCCTCATCAAGATCGTCCGCTATCCCGGAACGCACGAACCTGAGCCTCAGCAGGGCGTCGGTGCGCACAAGGACTCGGGCGTGCTCACCCTCCTCTGGGTGGAGCCGGGCAAGGGCGGTCTGCAGGTCGAACGCGACGGCACGTGGGTCGACGCTCCCCCGGTGCCCGGAGCTTTCGTCGTGAACATCGGCGAGCTGCTGGAGTACGCGACGGGCGGGTACCTCAAAGCGACGAACCACCGCGTGGTCTCGCCGCAGGCACCGGACGAGCGGATCTCGATCCCGTTCTTCTTCAACCCCGCGCTCGACAAGCGGCTGCCCCTGATCGAGCTGCCCGAGGAGCTGGCCGCCGAAGCGAACGGGGTGACCGATGACCCGAGCAATCCCATCCACGCGCTCTACGGCGAGAACGCCCTCAAGTCACGCTTGCGCGCCCACCCGGATGTCGCCGCGATCCACCACGCCGACCTCGTGAACGCGCCCGCCTGACGCACGGGTCACAACTCCTGCCCGCCGCCGAGAGCGACGATCTGCCGGAGCGCCTGGAGGTGGGCCGCGAAAGCATCGCGGCCCGCCTTTGTCGAACGCACCCACGTGCGCGTGCGACCCCCGACGACGCCCTTGCGCGCGAGCACGTATTCCGCGGTCTGCAGGTGTGCGATCGCCTTGCTCAGCGGCGAATCACCACATTGGAGGATGTCGCGGAGCGCCGGGAAGTCGAACTCCATGCCGTCGCCGAGCGCGGCCATCAACGAGAACCGGATCGGTGAGGCGAAGTTATCGTCCAGCTGCGTGCGCGGGTGCGGCCGGAACCCCGCCTCAGCCACGACCCTCCCGCCCCGGAACGAACGACACCAGGACGAAGAGCACGATCACGACGACACCTCCGACGACACCGGCGAGCCCCGATGCGCTGCCCCCTCCTCCCCCCAGCACGAGAGCCACAGGTATGCCTGCCGCGAGCAAGAATGCCGCCACATGCGGCCACCGCCAGGAAGCACCGATGGCGGGAAGCCCGACGGGTGTGTTGAAGGCGACGATCCAGGCGAGGAGAACCAGCATCACCAGCAGGCTGATCACGCTGCGCAGCACATCGTCCGGCGCCCCCGCGAGCATGGTCAGCACGCCGAGAGCGACGCCGACGAGCAGGGTCCCCCATCGGATCGGAGCGGGCAGGGTGACCCGCGGAGGCCGCGGGGACCGCGCATCTCCGGCCGCGCGGAACAGCTGGAGCACGCCGTAACCGCCGATACCCACCAGGACTATGCCCGCGGGGATCAGCACGACGCCGACCGGGAGACCGGGATCCAACGCGACGAGACCGAAAACGACGACAGCGCCGACGAGAACCACGACTTCGCCGAGGATGAGCGGCCACCGGGAAGCGCTCCAGCGCCACTGCATCCCATTGCGTTGCGCCATCCCGCTCGCCAGCTGCCCCCACACCAGAAAGGTGAACAGGATCACCTGGGAGGCGTGGACATCGCTCTGCCGGAGGATGAGCGCGAACGCGACGAGATACCCGGCCGTGATCACCGCATTGGCGATCTGGAGCCCGGCGAGCGCACGTCGGTCGACGGCGCGGCCTCGGCGCTCCACCACCGCGTCCGCTGCGGCCAGATACCGGCGCGCGATGTCGGCATCCGGCGGCACGAGAGCGTCGTGACCGGGAATCGGCTTCTGCTGCATGTCGGGCCTCCCCCACTTTCCTTGTGGAAAGCTCTCTACTTTCCTATCGGAAAGCGAGTGGGGAATCAACCCTCGGACATGACGAAGGCCGCCCCACACCGTGGGGCGGCCTTCTCAAGAATGTTCTGCGCGATTGAACGCAGGATCGCAGTGCCTTAGCGGCGGAGTCCGAGACGCTCGATCAGCGAGCGGTAGCGCGCGATGTCGATGTCCTGGAGGTAGCCGAGAAGACGACGGCGCTGACCGACGAGCAGGAACAGCCCACGACGCGAGTGGTGGTCGTGCTTGTGCTCCTTGAGGTGCTCGGTGAGGTCCTTGATGCGCTGCGTCAGCATTGCGACCTGCACCTCGGGGGATCCGGTGTCACCGGGGTGCGTCGCGTACTCTTCGATGATCGCCTTCTTGACGTCTGCTTCCAGTGCCATAGATTCGATCCCCTCTCTGCTTGTTGCGCGGCGCCCGACGCCTGATACGTGGGCTCTCTTTATCCGCGGCCGATCAAACGGCAACCTGACGAGTCTACCAGCCGACAACCGCCCTCGGTGACACCGGCGGCGGAGCGAGTCCGTCAGGGTCAACTAGTCTCGAAACGTGCAGAAGAAGTTCGAGGAGTGAGCGCCCGCCGCGGTCATCTGATCGACCTCTCCCCCTTGAAGTCCAGTCCGGCGTTCGCCCGGATGTGGATCGGGTCGACACTCGCCGGCATCGGCGGCCAGCTCACCATCGTCACGGTGATGCTGCACGTGTTCGCCCTGACGCAGAACACCTTCGCGGTCTCGATGATCGCCGTGGCCGGACTCGTGCCGATGATCCTCGCCGGCCTGTACGGCGGCATGCTCGCCGATGCGTTCGACCGACGCCGGGTGGCACTGATCGCGGCGACCATCACTTTCGTCTCCACCGCCCTGCTCGCGGCTCTCACCTGGACGGGTATGGAGACCATCTGGTGGCTGTATGCGCTGAGCATGATCAACTCCGCCGCCAATTCGGTGGGCATGGCCACGCGCACGGCGATAGTGCCGCGGCTCATCCCCCGTGAGAAGCTCGCCGCAGCATCCGCGCTGAACGGTGTGGCCTTCGGGCTGACGGTCATGGCCGGACCCGCGCTGGCGGGCCTCCTCGTCGCCCTCGCCGGCTACGGCTGGACGTACACGATCGACGTCGTGCTCATGCTGTCGATGTTCCTGGGACTGTGGACGCTCCCGGCGCTGCGGCCGGAGGGAGAGATCGTCCGCCCCGGCCTCGAGTCGCTGGTGGACGGCTGGCGCTTCCTCCGCAGAGCAGGCAACATCCGGATGCAGTACATCATCGACATCATCGCGATGACGTTCGGGCAGCCGCTCGTCCTCTTCCCCGCGCTCGGCACGGTGCTGCTGGGCGGCGGAGCGCTCACGACCGGCATCCTCACCGCCGCGGTGGCGGTGGGCACCTTCGCGTCGAGCCTGTTCTCCGGTCGCGTCGTGCAGTACCGCTGGCATGGCCGCGGCATCGCCCGGGCCGTGGAGGCCTATGGCGCGTCGATCCTGCTGTTCGGGATCGTGCTGCTCGTCGGCGCGTTCTCGTCACCCGCGACCGAGACGGCTCCCCACATCGGGTTGATCGTCGCCGCCTGCGTCGCCCTCGCCCTGTCCGGTGCGTCCGACAACGTCAGCTCGATCTACCGGAACACCATGATGCAGGCCGCCGTACCCGACTCGATGCGCGGACGCCTCCAGGGCCTGTTCATCGTCGTGGTCGCCGGCGGGCCCCGCGTCGGGGCGCTGTACGCGGGCACGCTGGCGACGCTCACGACCCTCTGGTTCCCTCCCCTGCTCGGTGGAGTGCTGGTCATCGCCCTCGTCGCCGCGCTCGCGCAGCGCAACCGCCGTTTCCACGACTACGACGCAGAGAACCCCGAGCCCTGACGGGCCCGGGGTCCGGACGATGCTCCGTGGAGGTCAGTCCTGCTGCAGAGCGCCCTGCAGGTCGAGGCTGATCGTGACATCCTTGCCGACGAGCACGCCGCCGGTCTCGAGCGCGGCGTTCCAGGTGAGGCCGAAGTCCTCGCGGTTGATGACGGTCTTGGCAGAGGCGCCGGCCTTGTAGTTGCCGTAGGGGTCGGTGCCGAAGCCGCCGAAGTCGAGCTCGAAGCTGACCGGCTTGGTGACGCCGCGGATGGTGAGGTCGCCGTCGACGTACAGGTCGTCGCCCTTGACGTGCGCACCGGTGGAGACGAACTCCATGGTCGGGAAGTTCTCGGTGTCGAAGAAGTCCGCCGAGCGCAGGTGCGCGTCGCGACCCTCGTCGTTGGTGTCGATGGAGGTCACGTCGACCGTGGCCTCGACCTTGGCGTCCAACGGGTTCTCCGGAGCGATCAGGGTCGCGCTCTTCACACCGAAGGTGCCGCGCACCTTCGAGATCATCATGTGGCGCACGCTGAAGGTGACCTCGCTGTGCGAAGGGTCCAGGACCCAGGTGCCGGGACGGTAGCCGGGGATGTCGATGCTGGTCATTGCTTCTCCTCTGGAGACTTCAGCCGCTGCTGCGGCAAGGGACAGGGGCCGCGTCGCCGCGACCACTGTGACAACTTACATTCATTCGCATGTATTCCCCTGAATGAAGAAACTCTTCCCGCACATGCCGCGAGGCGCCTCCCTCCCGGAGAAGAGAGACGCCTCGTGGAAGAGACCGATGTCAGCCGACGGCGACCAGATCGATGATGAAGATCAGCGTCTTGCCGGAGAGGAAGTGCCCGCCGCCGACCGGGCCGTAGGCGAGATGCGGCGGGATGATCAGCTCGCGGCGACCGCCGACCTTCATGCCGGGGATCCCGTCCTGCCACCCCTGGATCAGGCCGCGCAGCGGGAACTGGATCGTCTCGCCACGGCCCCACGAGGAGTCGAACTCCTCGCCGGAGTCGAACTCGACGCCGGCGTAGTGGACCGTGACGGTGTCGCCGGGCTTCGCCTCGGCGCCGTCGCCCTCGATGATGTCGCGGACGACGAGCTCCGCCGGAGCGGGAGTGCTGGGGGCTTCGAACTCAGGCTTTGTGCGTTCAGTCATGTCTCCATCAAACCCGAGGCCGACGGACCCGGTCAACGCACGCACACCTGCTCACAGCGAACACCTCATGCCCTCGCCGGCGAACCTCGGCAAGAAGCTCTTGACACTCATGCAGGGCCGGGTGCACCCTGATTACAGATCAACTCAGCGCCCGGGAGACTCGCAGGCATCGCCGCAGCACCGGGCGCTGAGTCTTGTCCTGGAGCGATTCCCGGCCCCTCACTCGACGTATCCTGCGAGGAGCTCGGCGATCTCCACCGGTCGGCTCAGCATCGCGCAGTGTCCGCCGGGCAGCTCATCCGCGACCACTCCCAGGCGCGTCTCGGCGAGGTCGCGCAGGAATGCGGCAGGGAAGAAGCGATCGTCGGCGAACAGCACGAATCTCGTCGGCACGTCGGGCCACGCCGCCAGAGGCCACGGCCTCTCCATCGCCGCCTGCGACGGATGCGCCCGCTCCCGTCGGAGCGCCTCCTCTGCCAGCTCGTGCGGAACCCCGTTGTAGAAACTGACGAGGGGGTCGTCGTTCCCGGTCAACCCGCCGTCCCGCGCCGACTGGGCGGCAGATGCCGTGACGTATCCCGAGTTCGCCCACCACTGATCCGGGGACTCGCCCGGGGACGGGATCATCCCCGCCATCAGGACGAGGAGATCGGCGGAGAGGCGCTCGGCGACCAGCGGCGCGGTGAAGGCCCCGAAGGAATGACCCACGACCACCACCCCCGCCTGCGCACCCACCAGCTCCGCAACCGCGTCGGCGTAGTCGTCGAGAGTGAGCGTGTCGTCGTCGGCGGGAAGGTCGGGCGCGAACACCTCCTGCCCGCGCGCTCGCAGCTCAGCGGCGACCAGATGCCAGGACCATCCGACATCTCCGCCACCGTGGATCACGACGAAGGTGCTCATCCGCCACCGCCTTCCCTCCGAGAAGGGTACGCCGTCGCGTGTCGCGTCAGTACGCCAGAAGGGCCGCCCTGGTCGCCCTGGTGCGGATCAGGAGCGCGCGCTCGTCATCCACGGCCATGGGGTCGCGGCCGGTGATCGCCCGCTGACGGACAGCGGCGAGCTCGGTCGCCTCTTTGATGAAGGCGCGCATCAGCGGACGACGGTCCCCCCGCAGCTGCGACGCCCAGGCGAGTCCGACCTTGCGCCCGGCAGGGGTGGCGAGCATGGTGACCTCCTCGGGCGTGAACCATCCGGCCGCGGCGTAGTCCTCGAGGCGGGCACGGGTGAGTCGGGCCTCCTCACGACGCAACGC
Source organism: Microbacterium sp. K27 (assembly GCF_004794435.1). Lineage (NCBI taxonomy): Bacteria > Bacillati > Actinomycetota > Actinomycetes > Micrococcales > Microbacteriaceae > Microbacterium > Microbacterium sp. K27. The sequence continues at coordinate 49,925 of NZ_SSDK01000024.1, read as the reverse complement.
GACGATGCACAGGATGAATCCGATGAAGAGCGGCACCTGAAGGGTGAAGTAGAGACCGAAGAAGTCGGCGAACGTCGCCGAGCCGTTCCAGAGGGCGTGGAGCAGGATCGCCCCGACCACCCCCACCGCGCCAGCACCGAGCGCGGCCTTCGCGGAGCCGTGACGCCGAGCGACGAGGCCGATCGCGAAGCCGGTGATCGCGGTGAACATGGCATGAGCGAAGGGCGAGAAGAGCCCGCGCACCACGAACGTGACGGTCAGCTGCTCGCCGCCACCCTCGATGAGGCTCACCCCGAAGTACTGGATGTTCTCGGTGAAGGCGAAACCCGCCCCGACCAGCGCGCCGTACACGATGCCGTCGACAGGGCCGTCGAAAGCTCGTCGGGCGAGCAGGAAGATGAGGAAGACGCCGAGCCCCTTCCAGAGCTCCTCGACGATAGGCGCCTGCACGACGGCGGTGAACTCCTCGGAGCGGATGTCGAGCAGGAGGGTCAGCGCGGTGTCGACGAGAAGGGTGAGCCCGACGGCCGCGACGGCGCCCCATGCGATGGCGAACGCCACCAGCCGCTTGGGCTCGGGCTCCCACCGATCGATCAGGCGCACGCCCAGGAACACGATGGTCAGAGGGATGAGCGCGAGCACCAGCCCCACGACGGAAGCGAACGATCCGAGCGCCCAGACGAAGTAGCCGACGAGGGCGATCAGGAGGAAGCCGAGCACCCCGAAGAGCCAGAGCGACACCGTGCGCCCTTTCCTCGTCGGAACGGGCAGCGCCGGGAGCGACTCCGCCGGTGACGGGGCGACGGGAGCCGGCGGCGTGTAGGGGGTCGGCTGCGCGAGGGACGATGCATACCCCGTGACGGAGGTGCGGGCCGCGGGCGCCGAGACCTGGCTCGCGTACGGCGCGGGCGCGAAGGCTTGCGGCGGTACCGGCTGCGGGGCCTGCTGCGGCGGTACCTGCTGCGGCGGTGTCGACGGCAACGGCGGTGCCGGCGGAGGCGCATACGGCGAGGGCTGCTGCGGCTGGGACGGTCCTCCGGAACTCATAGGCAAAGCTTATGGGCACAACGCCGGGCACCCGGATATGGCGACCCCCTCCACCCGGCGACCTGCACCCACCCGGTAGCGTAGAAGCATGCGGTTCGCTCACCTGCGCCGTCCCGACTCCCCTCTCGCGGTTCTCGCCGTCGTGGAGGGCTCGGACGCCGTCCTCGTCTCTGATCTCCTGACCGACCCTCCTGCCACGCTGCAGCAGCTGATCGAGAGAGGGGACGATGGTCTCGACGCACTGCGCCGCGCTCTGGCGGACACCACCGCGCCGCGGCATCCGCTCGCGGGATGGGCGTTCGCCTCGGCCGTGCTCGCTCCGCCCGCGGTCCTGGCCGTCGGCCTCAACTACGCCGCGCACTCGAGTGAGCTCGGTCTCAAGACCGATGCCGCCCCGACCGTCTTCACGCTCTGGCCGAACTCGCTCACCGGACACGACCAGACCACATCCTGGCCGCGCACGCTGAGTGAGGCCGTCGACTACGAGGCCGAGCTCGGCGTGCTCATCGGCTCGCCTGCGAAGGACGTCGCCGAGGCTGATGCGCTGTCGCACGTCTGGGGATACACGGTGGTCAACGACATCACCGCCAGGAACATCCAGTTCTCCGAGGCTCAGTGGTCACGCTGCAAGTCGTTCGACGGATTCACCCCGACCGGACCGTTCGCGGTGACCGCGGATGAGATCGCCGACCCGCAGGACCTGCACATCTGGACCGTCGTCGACGGTCACACCGTGCAGGATGCGAGCACCGATCAGATGGTGCGCTCGGTGGCGAAGCTGATCGCGCACCTCTCGCAGTCGCTCACGCTGCTCCCCGGCACCCTCATCTCGACCGGCAGCCCCGGCGGTGCCGGCTACTCGCGCGACCCGCAGATCTTCCTTCGCGACCGGTCCACCGTCACGGTGGGCATCGACGGCATCGGCGAGCTCACCACCCACTGCCGCATCACCGACTGACTTCACGGATAGACGAAGGGGACGGATGCGGTGCATCCGTCCCCTTCGTCTATCCGTCTGTGAGATCAGATCTCGATCAGGTCTTCCGGTGAGATCACCGGGATCGCGGCCGTGATGGTCTCGAGTCCCGAAAGTCGCGCCGGCGAGAGCTGTTTGACGACCTCGTCGCGCGACATGAGACCGGCCTCCACCACGAGGTCGGCCACGCTGCGGTTGGTCAGCAGTGCGGTCTTCGCGAGAGCGGCCGCCGCGGCGTAGCCGATGAACGGGGTCAGCGCCGTGATGACTCCGACCGAGGCACCGACCATCGCGCCGAGGCGGTCGCGGTTCGCGGTGATGCCGTCGACGCAGTTCACTCGCAGAGTCCACATCGCCTGACGCATCCAGGTGATCGACTGGAAGATCGAATGCGCGATGACCGGCTCGAAGGCGTTCAGCTGCAGCTGTCCAGCCTCCGCCGCCATCGTCACCGTCATGTCCGCACCGGCGACGGCGAACGCCACCTGGTTCACGACCTCGGGGATGACCGGATTGACCTTGCCGGGCATGATGCTGGAGCCCGCCTGCATGGCAGGAAGGTTGATCTCGCCGAGACCCGCCTGCGGGCCGGACGAGAGAAGACGGAGGTCGTTGCAGATCTTCGACAGCTTCATCGCGTTGCGCTTGAGAGTCGACGAGAACGACATGAACGAGCCGGTGTCGCTGGTGGCCTCGACGAGGTCACCGGCAGTGCGGAGGTCGAGCGACGTGATCTCGCGCAGGTGCTTGAGCACGGCGGGTGCGTAACCGGGGTGGGTGGTGATCCCGGTGCCGATCGCGGTGGCGCCCATGTTGATCTCGAACATCAGCGAGGCGTTCTCGGTGAGACGGGTGTGGTCGTAGCCGAGCGTCGTGGCGAAGCCGTTGAACTCCTGCCCCAGCGTCATCGGCACGGCGTCCTGCAGCTGCGTGCGCCCCACCTTCAGCACATCGTGGAACTCGCGCGATTTGCCCAGGAACGACAGCCGCAGCAGGTCGAGCTCCTCGAGCAGCGAGCGCAGGGTCAGCGAGAGGCCGATCTTCACCGCGGTCGGGTACACGTCGTTCGTGGACTGGCTGCGGTTGGTGTGGTCGATCGGCGAAAGGAAGGCGTAGTCGCCCTTCTCGCGGCCCGCCATCTCGAGCGCGATGTTGGTGATGACCTCGTTCGCGTTCATGTTGGTCGACGTGCCGGCTCCACCCTGGATGACGCCGACCGTGAACTGCTCGTGGAACTCGCCGTCGATCACGCGCTGAGCCGCCCGGTCGATCAGGTCCGCCCGCTCCGGGTCGAGCACGCCGATCTCGCGGTTCGCACGGGCGCTGGCCTGCTTGACCATCGCGAGGCCGACCACGAGGTCGGGATACACCGAGATGGGCCGCTTCGTGATCGGGAAGTTCGCGTCGGCGCGGGCGGTGTGGATCCCCCAGTATGCGTCGACGGGAATCTCCATGTTCCCGAGCGAATCGGTCTCGGTGCGGGTCAGGGTAGGCGCGGCAGAAGCCATGTCACATCCTCGTGGGTCGTGGCGGGTGAGAAGGGTGGGGGATGTCTTCAGTCTACGCCGCTCAGCGTGCGGGTTTGCGGGAGAAGGCTTCGAGTCGCCCTTCCGGGTCGAGCTTCGCCATGCGCTCCAGCCAGGCCTCGGAGAAGTAGTCGCCGGTGTCGGCACCGGTCACCGGAACCACGGTGTGGGTGATCGTGTCGGGGTACACGTGCACGAGCTGGAACGCCTGAGCGGCGTCCATTCCGTTGACCTCGGCAGACGGGAGCGCGACGTTCATGGTGTAGCACGTCGCCGATGCCACGCTCACCGGCACGCCGGCGAAGGTGCCGTGCGAGGAGTAGTGCAGATGCCCGGCGAGGATGCCTCGGACGTCGCTGCCGCGGACGACGGCGGCGAGCTCGTCCTGATGTCGCAGCTCCAGGATGTCGAACAGCGGGAGGTGGCTCGGAAGAGGCGGATGATGCATTGCGAGCAGGGTGCCGTGCGGGGCCGGCTCGGCGAGGACCTCCGCGAGCCAGGAGAGCTGACCGTCATCGAGATCCCCGTGATGCCAGCCCGGGACACTCGTGTCCAGCGCCACGAGTCGGAGACCCTCGAGGTCCCAGACACCGGTCACAGGCTCCTCGGTCGGAGCCAGATCGAGCAGCCCCTCACGCAGCGCCGGACGTTCGTCGTGGTTTCCCGCCACCCAGATCACCGGGGCGCCGAGTTCCGCCGCGACCGGCTCGACCGCCGCGCGCAGACGGCGATACGCGTCGGGCTCGCCGAGGTCGGCCAGGTCACCCGTGACGACGATCGCCGTCGGATGCGGATGCACCGCGCGGATCGCGTCGAGCGTGCGGTCGAAGTTCGCCTCGACGTCGTAGCGTCCGCCCAGGCGCGCTCCCCCCGCGAGGAAATGCGGGTCGCTGACGTGGATGAGCACGTGCGACGCGGGCTCGTGCCTGCCGAAGACGTACGGACTGCCGGTTCCTGCGGACATGGCCTCAGCCTATTGCCGCACCGGCAGCGGCGGACGCGACCCGCGCTCGCCCTCCGAGGTCAGTGACCGACGACGAGGAGCAGGATGCCGCTCACCACGGCAGCGGCGCAGAGCGCGAAACAGCCGTAAGCGCCGACCAGGGCCACCGTCTTCTGGCCCTCGGTCAGCGGGCTCTTGCGTGCCGCCTTCGCCGCCTGCTTCTCGGCGCGCTTGAGTTCCTTCTCCGTGATCACGGTGATGGCGTCCGTGAACTCTGCAGGACTCACCACAGGGGCCCGCCCGCTGCGCACGAGCAGTCGGAGTCCCAGCGCGTAGAACGTGACGATGGCGGCGGCGCCGATGAGGGCTGCCGCGAACACCTGGAGGAAGGCGACCCAGTCGATCACGACGTTCATTCGGACTCCCCGTTCCGGTCGGCGTCGGGCTTCGTCGTCGAGGCCGCAGCCTTCGAGGAGCCGGCACCGGCCTTGGCCTCCGCCTTCTTGGCCTTCTTCTTCTCGGCTTTCTTCTCGGCGTCCTTCTTCGCCTGAGCCTTCGCCTGAGCCTTCGCCTGCTCGCGCGCCTCGGCACGGGCCCTGGCCTCGGCCTTGGCCTGCTCGATGCGCTGCTGACGGCGCGTCGGCGGAGGCGTATCGGGGAGTTCGACGGCCCTGCCGGACTCGGCGACGTCACTCATGGCGTTCGCCGGGGTGACGGCATTGCGACGCGAGCGCATGAAGAGGCCGAGGATGATCACCAGGGCGATCACGGCATCGATCGCCACTCCCCAGTTGCCCAGCCAGACCACCAGCAGCGCCGCGAGAGCGCCTACGCCTCCGGCAGCGGGAAGTGTCAGCAGCCAGCCGACTCCGATGCGACCGGCGGTCCGCCAGCGCACGGTGGACCCGCGGCGGCCGAGGCCCGAGCCGATAACCGAACCGGACGCGACCTGCGTGGTGGAGAGGGCGAAGCCGAGGGCGCTGGAGGCGAGGATGGTGGCCGCGGTCGAGCTCTCCGCAGCGAAGCCCTGCGCGGGCTTGACGTCGGTCAGCCCCTTGCCGAGGGTGCGGATGATGCGCCATCCGCCGAGGTAGGTGCCGAGGGCGATGGTGAAGGCACACGCGACGATGACCCACAGCTCGGGCTCGTGATGGGCGCCGGACTGCCAGCCGATCGTGATCATCGCGAGGGTGATCACTCCCATCGTCTTCTGCGCATCGTTGGTCCCATGGGCGAGCGCGACGAGGGACGACGTGAAGATCTGGCCCCATCGGAAGCCGTCGCGGCCGTCGGGCTTCCCGTCGTAGCGACGGGTGACCGAGTAGGCGATCTTCGTCGCGGCGAACGCGATCAGCCCTGCCGTGACAGGGGCGATCAGGGCGGGGAGCACGATCTTCGAGAGCACCATGCCGAAGTCGATGCCCCCGATCCCCGCACCGACCAGAGTGGCGCCGATGAGTCCGCCGAAGAGCGCGTGCGACGAGCTCGAAGGCAGCCCCAGGAGCCATGTGAGCATGTTCCAGGTGATCGCGCCGATGAGACCGGCGAAGATCAACGAGAGGAACAGATCGGCTCCCGCGGAGATGATCGCATCCTCGCGGATGATGCCGCCCGAGATGGTCTTGGAGACCTCGGTGGACAGGAAGGCGCCGACGAGGTTCAGCACTGCGGCGAGGAGGACGGCGGTCTTGGGCTTCAGCGCGCCGGTGGCGATCGGCGTCGCCATGGCATTCGCCGTGTCGTGAAAGCCGTTGGTGAAGTCGAAGAAGAGTGCCAGCGCGATGACAAGCACGACGATGAGGGCTGCGGTTTCCACCGTTCGCTTTCGGTCGTTTGAGGAAGAAGGAGATGTCGACGAGATCGACGTGACGAACGAAGAGTTCACCGTGGGTTTGACTTCCGTTAACCGGCCCCGGTGAATTCTCCCACCCTCCCCCGTGCCGGTCAACTCGACCTGGGATAGCGTGAGACGGTGACTGACGCCCCTGCCGCCGACCGCCGCTCGACCCTCCGCACCCATCACGGTGACACCTTCGAGGATCCCTACGAATGGCTTCGTGCCAAGGAATCCGCCGAGGTCATCTCCCACCTCGAAGCGGAGAACGCCCACACAGACGCCGAGACGGCGCACCTCGCCGATCTGCGCGAGAGACTCTTCCAGGAGATCAAGGGCCGTGTCCAGGAGACGGACCTGTCCGTCCCCACTCGCCGAGGGGACTGGTGGTACTACAGCCGCAGCGAGGAGGGGGCCCAGTACGGCATCCACTGCCGCGCCGCTGCCGCCCCGGAAGACTGGACTCCCCCGCGTCTCGAGCCAGGAGTCGCGGTTCCGGGAGAGATCGTGCTCCTCGACGGCAATGTCGAATCGGAAGGACACGACTTCTTCTCGCTCGGCGCTTTCGACACGTCTGACGACGCCACGAAGCTGCTCTGGTCCACCGATTTCGAGGGTGACGAGCTCTACACCGTGCACGTGCGCGACCTCGCCACGGGCACCACGCTCGACGACGAGATCCCGAACACGGGCGGCGCCTTCTTCACGCCCGACGGCACCGGGGTGCTCTACACGACCCGTGACGAGGCGTGGCGCCCCGACACCCTGTGGCTGCACCGCCTCGGCACGCCGGTGTCGGACGACGTGCGGCTCTTCCACGAGCCGGACGAGAAGTTCTGGCTCGGGGCAGGGATCACCCGCAGCCGCCGGTATCTGGTCATCGCGGTCGGCTCGAGCATCACGAGCGAGGAGTACCTCGTCGATCTGACCGGCGAGCTCACCGCTGAGCCGCAGCTGGTCTGGCCGCGTCGCGAAGGCGTCGAGTATTCCGTCGAGCACGCGGTCGTGGGCGGCGAGGACCGGTTGCTCGTGCTGCACAACGACGGAGCCCTCGACTTCGAGCTCGTGTCGGTCGCCGCCGCGGACCCCCGGGGATCGCGGCACGTGGTGGTGGCGCACGAACAGGGCAGACGCCTGCTGGGTGTGGACGCGTTCCGCGACTTCGCCACCGTGGAGTACCGCAGCGAAGGACTCGAACGCGTCGGCCTGCTCGACTACGAGACGGATGTCGTCGACGAGCTGGCCTTCGACGAGCCGCTCTACTCCGCCGGAGTGAGCGGGAACCCCGAATGGCACTCCCCGTTCCTGCGCCTGGGATACACGTCGTTCGTGACGCCGGGGACCGTGTACGACCTCGACCTCGCGACCCGCGAGCTCGTGCTGCGCAAGCAGGTGCCGGTGCTGGGTGGATACGACCCCGCCGACTACGGGCAGAGGCGTGAGTGGGCGACCGCTGCGGACGGCGTCCGCGTGCCGATCTCGCTCGTCTGGAAGCGCTCGTTCGGCGAACCCGGGGACGAGGCACGGCCGGTGCACCTGTACGGGTACGGCTCGTACGAGCACTCCATCGATCCCGGCTTCTCGGTCGCACGCCTCTCCGAGCTGGACAGGGGTGTGATCTTCGCGGTGGCGCACGTCCGCGGAGGAGGAGAGATGGGGCGACAGTGGTACGAGGACGGCAAGCTCCTCCACAAGCGCAACACCTTCACGGACTTCGTCTCCTGCGGCGAGCACCTGGTCGAGACCGGGGTCACGGTACCGAGTCTCATGGTGGCCGAGGGCGGCAGCGCCGGGGGCCTGCTGATGGGGGCGGTGACGAACCTCGCGCCCGGGCTCTTCGCCGGCATCCTCGCCGGGGTGCCTTTCGTGGACGCCCTGACCACGATCCTCGACCCGTCGCTGCCGCTGACCGTGATCGAGTGGGACGAATGGGGCGACCCCCTCCACGACCCGGATGTCTACGCCTACATGAAGTCGTACAGCCCGTACGAGAATGTCCGAGACGGCGTCGAGTACCCGCGGATCCTCGCCGTCACATCCCTGAACGACACCCGTGTGCTCTACGTGGAGCCCGCGAAGTGGGTCGCCCGTCTACGCGAAGCCGGGGCGAAGGACGTGCTCCTCAAGTGCGAGATGGTCGCCGGGCACGGCGGCGTGAGCGGGCGCTACAACTCTTGGAAGGAGCGGGCCTTCGAACTCGCCTGGATCCTCGAGACGCTCGGCCTCGCCGACGCCTGAGCGCCGGACCTCCTGGTGTGAGCGCCCGTTCGTGGGCGCCACATCAGGCGATCACGTCAGAACAGTCCAGGTTCTGCACCGGCACAAGACGCACACCTGAGAACCCGCGGCTGTTTCACCGCGCGACCCGGGCGCGATTCGACGCGCGACATAGAGCACGCGAGATCAGGCGAACACGCCGCATCAGGCACGCGGGAGGAGAAGTCGCCTGATTCCGCGAGGTCGCCTGATTCGGCGTGATGGATCCGATCGCTCTCGGACTCAGCCGAAGAGCGCCGCAGCCTCGTCGTAGCGGTAGCGCGGGACGGTGTTCAGTTCGCCGAGCGCATCGGCGAACGGCACCCGCACGATGTCGGTGCCCTGCATGGCGACCATCTGTCCCCATGCGCCGTCCACGATCGCGTCCGCCGCATGCAGCCCCAGGCGCGTGGCGAGAACGCGGTCGAAGGCCGACGGCGATCCACCGCGCTGGATGTGGCCGAGGATCGTCGCACGCGTCTCGATGCCGGTGATGCGCTCGATCTCGGGGGCGAGCTGATCGCCGATACCGCCGAGGCGCGGTCGATTGAAGGCGTCGAGCCCCTTGTCGCTGTATGCCTCGTCCATCCCGAGGAGCTTGAACCCCTCGGAGACGACGACCAGGGGCGCGCGACCGCGGTCGTGGGCGCTGGTCACGAGCTCCGTGATGTCGTCGATCGACATCGGTACCTCGGGGATGCAGATGACGTGCGCACCGGCGGCCATTCCGGCGTGCAGGGCGATCCAGCCGACATGCCGACCCATGACCTCGGCGACCATGCAGCGCTGGTGGGAGTCACCGGTCGTGCGGAGGCGATCCATCGCGTCCGTGGCGATGTTCACGGCTGTGTCGAAGCCGAACGAATAGTCCGTCGCCTGCAGGTCGTTGTCGATCGTCTTGGGGACGCCGATCACCTTGATGCCATCCTTGGCGAGGCGGTCGGCGGCTGCGAGCGTGCCTTCACCGCCGATCGCGATGATGCCGTCGATCTTGTGCCCGTAGAGGGTCTTGGCGATGTTCTCGGCTCCCCCGCGCTCGCCCTCATACGGGTTCGTGCGGCTGGTGCCGAGGATCGTGCCGCCCACCTTCGACAGTCCCTTCACCTCGTGCCGGGTGAGAGGCATGAAGTCACCGTCGACGAGTCCGCGCCAGCCGTCGCGGATGCCGACGAACTCCAGGTCGTATGAGGTCGTGCCCTTGAGCACGATGCCGCGGATGACCGCGTTGAGGCCGGGGCAGTCGCCGCCGCTCGTCAGGATGCCGATCTTCATGCTGGTGCCTTCAGACGTTCGGGAGATGGGGGGAACAGGCGACGCTGCCTTCGATCGACACTAGCGCCCCTGCGTGCCCGGGCGCCATTCGGGCTCGACGAAAAACGCCGATCTTGACAAGGCGATTCGCCGATATCGATGAACTTCCCGCCAGCGCCGGCTTTCGCGCCAGATCCCGCGTTAAGAACAGCCGATCTTGAGGCTTACGCCCCGCCCAGCGCCTGTCGCAGCAGGTGCATGAGCGCCGCCAGCTGCACCGGCTCCCCGGCCGACTCCTCGACCGCTTCCCCGTCGAGGGCGCGTGCCGCGAGTCCCTGCTTCTGGTCGATCAGCTCGGCGATCTTGGTGTCGATGGTGTGCGCGGCGATGATCCGCCACGCCGTCACCGGCTCGTCCTGCCCGATGCGGTGCACGCGGTCGATCGCCTGCGTCTGCTCGGCTGCCGTCCACGACAGCTCGGCGAGGACGACGTTCGACGCCGCCTGCAGGTTGAGTCCCACGCCGGCAGCGGTGAGAGAGCAGACGGCGATGCCGACCTCGGGGTCGCCGTTGAAGTCGTCGATCGCCTGCTGGCGGGTCGTGGACGTCTGGTCCCCACGGATCGAGACCGAACGGATGCCGGCGGCGGCGAAGTGCGCCTCGGCCTGGTCCATGACGTCGATGTGCTTCGCGAAGAACACGACCTTGCCGACCGAACGCTGCAGCTGAGCGGCGTAGTCGGCAGCCAGTGGCGCCTTGGCCTGACCGATGCGCCGGACCATGGTGAAGACATTGTCTCCCCCGGTGCCGGCGGCCTTCGACTCCTCGAGCTCGTTCTGGGCGACCAGCCGCACGATGTCGTCGTCGATCTCTCCGGGTGCGAGTCCACGGTCGCCGCGGGCCTCGATGATGCGGCGGTAGCGAGCGGCGAGGCGCTCCCCCAGCTCGCGCTCGGCCTGGCGGATGCTGCGCCCGAACTCGTCGTCGAGCTGCACCGGCAGATCGGCGATCAGCTTGTCGGGCAGGTCGGCTGCGACGTCCTTCTTCTTGCGGCGGACGATGCCCATCGAGATCACCGCGTCGCGCGCTTCCGGATAGAAGGCCTTGTCCGCCGGGGTGAATCCGGTCGCATCGAGCTTTTCCATGAGCTCGGGCCCCGGCTTCTCACCGGTGGTCCAGCCGAGGAAGCGCCAGATCGCGTCGAAGTCCTCCACGTCGTTGATCAGCGGCGTACCCGTGAGGGCGAGCATCAGGGGGTCGTGCCCGGGAGTGCGCTCGCGCACCTGGGCGGCCAACGACAGCACGTTCTGGGAACGCTGCGAGGAGAGATTCTTGATGAAGTGCGCCTCGTCGACGACCATGCCGCGCAGCCCGATCGAGGCGAGCCAGGACATGTGCCGATCGAGGATCTCGTAGTTCACGATGAACACGTCGGCGAACGCATCGATGTCGTCGCCGTCACCCTGGATCACCGTGGCACGACGCTGTGGAGTCCAGCGCTCGACCTCGCGCGCCCAGTTCATCTTCACGACGTTGGGGACGACGACGAGCAGCGGGTACGCGCCCGCCACGGAAGCGGCAAGCACTGATTGCGCGGTCTTGCCGAGTCCGGGCTCATCGGCGAGGAGGAAGCTGCGGTGCCCCGCCTTCACGGCTTCGAGGAACCGGGACTGGTGCACCATGACCTCGAGGCCCTTGGGCGAGATGTGGTCGAACTCCGGCGCCGGAGGCAGATCCATGGACGCGGCGGATCCGCCGGCTCCGGTCTCGAAGGCCTTGTACAGCGGCCCCATGAGCTCCCAGCCGTCGAGGCGGCGTCGCGGCGTGGCGCTCGGTCGAGGCGTCAGGTCGGGAGCGAGGAAGGGATTGGCCAGTTGTCGAGCTTCGACGGACGGCGGGGTGACCTGTCGCTCGGCGATCGCCGCCGGGATCGTGGAGATCTGCACCGGTGCCGCGTCGGCGATAATGAGCTCTTCCGGGGCGAGGTCGGCGCCGGATTCGAGCAGCCAGTCGCGGCGCATGCGCTTCGCCACCGGCGATGTCGCCTGGTCGGCCTCCAGCAGCTGGATGAGCGAGGTGTCGCGCGCAGCCGTCTTCGCGAGGATCGTGGCGACGCCGTCGAGCCGCTTCAACAGCTCGGCGCGAGCAGGATCACCGATCTCGGCATCCGCCTTCACACGCGCGCGCTCTTCGCGCACCAGGAAGGCGATCACCTGGAACTTCACCCGATTCGTGGGGCCGAGCTTCCCTCGCTGCGACTTGGCCTCGATCTCGCGCACCTTGCGCGCGAGGATCGGGATGAGGGGTGCCTCGTCGTCACGACGGGACGTCTTCTTGCGCCGCGTGGCGGCGGTTGCCGTAGTCGGCATGCTCCTCCTGAGCGTGAAGGCTCCGGCTTCCCCAGGAAGCCATGGGCCGTTCTCGTTGTCCGCGTGTGGCGTGAGCCAGGACCGTACGAACAGTGGATCTTCTTCCCGTCGGGGATCGCGAGATTCGCGAAGTTCGGCGGGAGCCGATGTCCATTCTATGTCATCGTGCCCGCGTGGACGCGATCGCCCACGCCGAGCCGCCCATTCGAACCGCCGAACGGGTCGCGCGCTACGACGTCAGTCCGAGGGCCCGTGCGGCATCGTTCACGTCGGCACCCATCTGCTCCATCAGCTTGTCGATGCCCTCGAAGGCCACCATGCCCCGCAGTCTGTCGACGAACTCGACCGTGACGTCGTGCCCGTAGAGGTCGAGGCCGGTCTCGCCCAGCACGTGGGCCTCGACCTGGCGCACGAGGACATCGTCGAACGTGGGGTTGGTCCCGACCGAGATGGCCGAAGGGTGCCGGATGCCGGTGTCGTGGTCGACGAGCCACCCGGCATAGACGCCGTCCGCCGGAACGAAGGCATCGACGATGGTCGAGAGATTCGCGGTGGGGAAGCCCAGCTCCCGCCCGCGCTTGAGCCCGTGCACGACCTCGCCGCGCACATCCGGGTACCGCCCGAGAACGGTCGCGGCTGTCGCGACATCGCCCTCCATCAACAGTTCGCGGATCCAGCTCGACGACACGCGCCGCGAAGAACCCGGAAGGTAGACGTCATCGACGACCTCGACCGAGAAGCCGTAGCGGGGTCCGAGTTCGCGCAGCAGCTCCGGCGTCCCCGCTCCCCTGTTCCCGAACCGGAAGTCCTGCCCGACCAGGACCGTCGACACCTGGAGGGCTCCCACGAGGATATCGACGACGAAATCCTCCGCGCTGCGGGCCGCGAGTTCCTCGTCGAACGTGAGCACCAGCGTCGCGTCGAGCCCGAGCTCACCGAGGAGCTCGAGCTTGCGGTCGACCGTGACGACGTTCTCGGGGCAGCGATCCGGGCGGATGACGGCCAACGGGTTCCGATCGAACGTGACCGCGACCGATCGGCTCTCGGTGGCAGCAGCCGCCTCCTCGAGGCGCGCGATCACAGCGCGGTGGCCGGCGTGGACCCCATCGAACTTGCCGATGGCGACCGCGCTCGGGCCGAAGTCGTCCGGCACCTCATCCGGGCTTCGGAAGATGATCACGCGTCGACCTCGACAGGGCGCGCGACTTCGGCGGGGCGATGCGTGCGCAGCCACCAGATGCCGAAGATCGGGAGGACCAGCGGGATGAACAGGTAGCCCCGCCCGAACAGCGACCACACGGTCTCATGCTGGAACAGCTCGGGCAGCAGAATGCTCAGCAACCCGACGACGAGCACGCCGGTGAGCTCGAAGACGATCGCGATCCAGGCGACGGTGTACCAGCCGCGACGACGAGCCAGGACGAGGGCGAGCGTGGCCAGGATGTACACGAGCGCGGCGAGTGCGGAGAGCGAGTACGCGAGCGGCGCCTCGTCGAACCGACGGACGATCTGCACGAAGCTGCGTCCCGTGGCGGCCAGCGCCATGACGGCGTAGACGATCACGAGGACACGACCGATTCCGGTCATCCGAGAGGAGGGGGCGGTGGAGCTCATAGCGCATTCCATCCTAGAGCCGCGGAAGACGGCCGGTCTCCGCGCAGGCCTCTCGCCTCACGCGAGCTGGACGGCCCAGATGACCTGCATCCGCCAGAGCATGATCGCGATCGCGAGTGCGGCGACGCCCAGGATCACGGTGCTCCAGCGGCTGCGTTCCATGAGCGCCCACAGCACCGCGCCGACGGGCAGGAGCGCGGCGGAGACCAGGTAGACCCAGTACTCGAGCAGGTCTCCGGTCGGCGGGTTTCCTGAGAAGGGCGCGATGATGGCGACGATCACCTGAACGATGAGCAGCGCCTCGACGAGGGCCAGAGCACCGACGCTGAAGTCACTCGGTCGTCTGCCGATCAGCCCCGCGACGAGACAGAACACGCCCGCGGCGACCGCGACGACGATCTGCGCGATCGTGAACCACAGGATCATCGGTCGCCCTCCGGCATGTTCATGGCGCTCTTGAGGTCTGCGCCGCGCCTCTCGACGATCCCGATCAGAACCCCGTCCTCGTCGATCGCTGCGCCGAGGCGGCTCTCGAGACGGACGGCCTGCCCTGCGAGACGCTTGCCGTGGCGGAGGTCCCGCGCGTCATCGACCGACATCGCAAGGACCGGGAGGAGGCGTCCTGCAGCCTCACCGGGGGTCAGGGTCGGTGCGCCCTCGAGCGCTTCGATGCCGACGGCATCCGTCACATCGAACGGCCCGACACGAGTACGTCGCAGCGCGGTGAGGTGACCGCCGACGCCGAGAGCGGAGCCGAGGTCGCGGGCGAGCGAACGGATGTACGTTCCGGATGAACAGTCGACCACGACGTCGAGATCGATGTACCCGTCGCCCTCGCGACGGCCGAGCAGGTCGAACCGTGAGACGACGACGTCGCGGGCCGCGAGCACGACCTCTTCACCGGCGCGGACGCGGTCATACGCACGCCGTCCGTCCACCTTGATGGCGGAGACGGCGCTGGGGACCTGCGAGATCGCACCCGTGAGTTCCGCTATGCCGGCCGCGACCGCAGCATCGGTCACGGAATCCCACGCCTCGGGCGCGGCGGTGGTGAGGATCTCCCCCTCCGCATCGTCCGTGCTGGTCGTCTGCCCGAGACGGATGGTCGCCGTGTAGGTCTTGTCCGCGCCGACGATGTAGGTGAGGAGCCTGGTCGCTCCCTCGATGCCGATGACCAGCAGACCGGTCGCCATCGGGTCGAGCGTTCCGGCGTGCCCCACCTTGCGGGTGCCGAACGCTCGTCGCGTGCGGGCGACGACGTCGTGGCTGGTCAGCCCTGCGGGCTTGTCGACGAGAAGGATGCCGGGCGAGACCATCCCCCCAGCCTACCGAGAGCGCGACCGGCGACCTGCCGCCCGGTCGCCCTGTTCGCTCTCCGTCCGCGCTGTGCATGGGCTCGCTTAGAGTGGAGGGGTGCCTCTCCCGCCGGCCCCGCTCGAGCTGATGTCGCCATTGCCGACGTGGTATCGGGCGACCGCACGCGACCTTCCGTGGCGCCGATCCGAGTTCCATGATGAATTCGGCGCCTGGGGCGTTCTCGTGAGCGAATTCATGCTGCAGCAGACCCCGGTGACGAGGGTCATTCCGCATCTCGAGGCATGGCTGGATCGGTGGCCGACCCCTGCCACGATGGCGATGGCGTCGACGGCGGAGGTCGTGCAGCAATGGGCGAACCTGGGATATCCCCGACGCGCGCTCTGGCTGCACCGCGCTGCCGTCGAGATCACGGATCGTCATGGCGGAGTCGTTCCGCGTGACGTGGACGCGCTGCTGGCGCTCTCCGGCATCGGCGACTACACCGCCCGCGCCGTCGCGGTCTTCGCCTACGGCGACCGCCACCCCGTGGTGGACACGAACACCCGGCGGGTTCTGGCCCGAGCTGTCGAGGGCCGCGCGCAGCCGGGACCCGCATCGCGCCGTGACCTCGATCTGATGGCCTCACTGCTTCCGGATGACGTCGATGAGGCCACCGTCTTCAACGCGGCGGCGATGGAGCTCGGGGCCACGGTGTGCACGTCACGGGCACCACGATGTGAGCTGTGCCCCCTGGCCGGCAACTGCGCCTGGCTGGCGGCCGGCCGGCCCGACACGGGCGACGAACGCCGACGCCAGGCCACGTACGAAGGATCCGATCGACAGGCCCGTGGCGCGGTGCTGCGTCTGCTGCGGAACCAGGATCCCGATGCCGTCCCGCTCGATGCCGTCCTCCCGGATTGGCCCAACACCGGACAGCGCGACCGAGCGATCGACTCGCTGATCGCCGACGGGCTCGCCGAAGCCGACGGGGCCACCCTGTTCCTGCCCCGCTGACGGCGCCCCGCGCGACGGCGGATCACGGACGATGACGACTCAGACGTGTTGATCCGTGCGATGTGCAAGTACCGTCAGCTCGACGCGGCTCCGAACGTCGAGCTTGGTGAAGATCCGGCCGAGGTGGACTTCCACGGTGCGGACCGAAACGTTCAGCTCCTCGCCGATCTCACGGTTCGCTGCCCCTCTGACCGCACGCATCGCCACTTCCAGCTCCCGGGCGGTGAGTCGGAGCGACCAGGCGGCACGGCATGCCGAGAGCAGGCCCACCGCCGGGACGACGCTCCCCTCTCTGGCCTCGAGTCGGTCCAGCCTCCCGCGCACCGACTTCGCCCATGCCGTCGCGCCGGAGAGCTCGAACAGTCGTTCGGCATACTGCAGATGGATCCTCGCGGCGGAGTGATCGTCGCGGATCGCATGCCGGGTCCCGAGCATCATCTCCACGCGCGCCCGCTCGAACGGCGAACGCAACGTTCGCGCGATCTCCGCGACCTCTTCGCCGTCCGTACGCCATCGCCCGTCCGCCGCCGTCGCGATGCGTGTCCGCAGCTGCTGCGCCAGCGCGATCTCCGGAGGCTCGAGAGACGCGGCCACCATGAGGACACCGGGAGAAGGCGAGGCCAGCTCGTCCAGACCCGGCACGGTCATCGTCGTCTGCGGGGCGCCGAGATCGGACCAGAGCCGGACCGTGGCTGCGGCATCGTCGAAGGAGCCGGTGAGGAAGGACCGGACACCACGGTCCACGAGCAGATCCATCTTCGCGCCAGGCGGAAGGGTGAGCGTGAGCGACCGGGCGAACGGGCCGAGTTCGCCGTGCACCGCCAGATCGAGGCGTCGGGCGAGGACGACTCCGAGCCCGGCGAGGGGCAGCGCGATGGGAAGGGTGAGCGCCGCCTGGATCAGCCTGTCCCGCGCGATACCGATGTCACCTCGCCACGCGAGCAGGAGGACCTCGACGACCGACCGATACGCATGGACGACCGGGCTGTGCTCGTAGCCCGGCACGAAAGGATCAGGACCGCCGGACGGCGTCGATTCATCGACGACGAGCAGACGCAGCCCCAGATCGATGTCTCCCTCGACCGCGGCGCGCAGAGTTCGGAGCATCCCCCCGCTCACCGAGCTCGACTCCGTCACCATGTCGGCATCGCGATCTCCGGCCATGAGCCACCCCAGCGCGACGACCGGATCCCTCAGCTCCTGCTCGGCACCGATCCGCACGGCACCGTCCCGGAGGGCATCGAGCCACAGGCGCATCCCCCGCCGGTCTCCTCGCTCGGCGCAGAGGATGGCGGCGAGAGCGGCTGCTCTGGTCCAATGACGCCAATCGCTCTCGTCGGCGGATCCCGGCCGCACGGTGGTCGGATCGATCCCGGGAACAGCCCCCTGCACGAAGGTCTGCGCCACGATCAGAGCCCCGAGCCCCGCCCACCTGTGTCGTTCACCGCTGTGCGGATACAGCGTCCCCAACCAGGCGGCGGCCTCCACCGCGAACCCGGCACCGACCGCCGACGCCCCGGCTACGAGCCGCGCCTCGTCCTGATCCTCGCCGACTGCATGTTCTGCCGCCTCACGCGCCAGCATCAGTGCACGCTCCGGATGTCCGGCTTCGCTCAGCTGCCGCGCGATGAGGGTGAGCTCCCGCGCGGTCGACGGGTCGCCCTCGAGAGATGCCCGTGCCCGGTGCCAGTCCGCGCTCATCGGGTCACCACGATCGAGGAAGACCGCGCTCAGACGCTCATGGACCAGCGCGGTCCCGGCAGTGCAGGTCGTCGCCCGCACCCAGATCGAGAGTCGGGCGTCGACGAAACGCACGCGGCCGGCGTGCAGGGTCAAGTGATCGCCGACGGCGGCAGCGGCGATCTCGGTCGCCGTGCGTCCGTCGAACTCCAGGAGCGGACCCAACGAATCGTCCAAGCAGACCGCGAGCGCGAGGAGGAGCTGACGATCCCGCTCGTCGAGCAGCAGTCCCTCGAACCTGCGTGAGATCGCCGCGACCAGGGGCAACGGCGACGGCAACGGTCGGAGCCCATGGCGTTGGTGCGGAGTCAACCGCTCGACGACCGCGCGGATCGTGGCAGCGTCGGCATCCAGATCGCCGGCCAACCGGGCGAGCACATGTGGAGCACAGCCGAGATCCTGCGCGAGCAGTTCTTCCAGGAGGAGACCGACGGCGGCGGGCGCGATGAACGGCCCCCCAGACGTGCCCGTACCCTCGATGCCGATCCCCCTCAGCTTCGCGGGAGCCGGTCCCGCGAAGCCGAGCGTATCAAACGGCGCTCACTCCGCGTCGTCGTCCGTGCGGTAGGGGTCCGCGTCACCGGCATGGGATGCCGACGAAGCGAGCTTGGCGACGTCGGCATCACGCTGCTGCGCCTCACGGAGCAGCGCCCCGATGTGGTCGGCGTTCTCCGGAAGCGCGTCGGGGATGAACTCGAGCGTCGGAACCAGCCGAGTGCTCAGCTGCCGTCCGACCTCGCTACGCAGCATTCCGGTCGCCGACGTGAGCGCCGCACCACTGGAGATGCGCTCCTCCTCGGTCCCCAGCACCGTGTAGAACACCGATGCATGCTGAAGGTCGCCGCTCACGCGGACATCCGTGATGGTGACGAAGCCGAGGCGCGGGTCGCGCAGCCCCTTCTCCAGCCGTTCGGCGAGGATCACGCGGATCCGATCCGCGAGACGGGCCTGTCTTTCGCCTGCCATTGTTATCTCCCTGTCCAGGAACCCTCAGGGCGTCCCCCGTCTCCGTGCTCGGAAGGAGCAGGAGAGGGAGACGCCCGAAGGTGTTTCGAAGTGATCAGCCGCGAGGCTTCTCGACGAGCTCGGTCGTCTCGATCTCATCGCCGATCTGGATGTCGTTGTACTTGCCGAGGCCGATACCGGCCTCGTAGTCCGTGCGGACCTCGGTGACATCGTCCTTGAAGCGACGCAGCGACTCGATGGCGAGACCATCGGCCAGCACGACACCGTCGCGGATGACGCGAGCCTTGGCGTTTCGCGTGATCGTTCCCGACCGCACGATGACACCGGCGATGTTGCCGAACTTCGAGGAGCGGAACACCTCGCGGATCTCGGCGACACCCGACTGGACCTCTTCGTACTCCGGCTTGAGCATGCCCTTGAGCGAGCTCTCGATCTCGTCGATCGCGTTGTAGATGACGGAGTAGAAACGGATGTCCACGCCTTCACGGGCGGCACGCTCACGCGCCTTCGTGTCGGGACGGACGTTGAAGCCCACGATGATCGCGTTGTCGATCGTCGCCAGGTTCACGTCGGACTCGGTGATGGCACCCACACCGCGGTGGATGATGCGCAGCTGCACCGAGTCGTCGACCTCGATCTTGAGGAGCGACTCCTCGAGTGCCTCGACGGCACCGGAGACGTCACCCTTGATGATGAGGTTGAGCGACTCGACCTTGCCCTCTTCGAGCGCACGGGTGAAGTCCTCGAGCGAGATGCGCTTGCGGGCCTTGGCCAGCTGGGCGTTGCGCTCGACCGCTTCACGCTTCTCAGCGATCTGACGGGCCATGCGGTCTTCCTCGGTGACGATGAAGACGTCGCCGGCACGCGGCACGGAGTTCAGACCCTGCACCTGCACCGGACGCGACGGGAAGGCCTCGAGGACCTGCTCGCCGTTCTCGTCCGCCATCGCACGCACACGGCCGTACGCCGTGCCCGCGACGATCGCATCACCGATCCGGAGCGTTCCGGACTGGATGAGCACCGTTGCGACCGAACCGCGGCCCTTGTCGAGCTTCGCCTCGATGGCGACACCACGAGCGGCCTTGTTCGGGTTGGCGGTCAGGTCGAGACCGGCGTCGGCGGTGAGCAGCACGGCGTCCAGGAGTTCCTGGATGCCGGTGCCCGCACGAGCCGAGACATCGACGAACATGACGTCTCCACCGAACTCCTCGGCGACCAGCCCGTACTCGGTCAGCTGCTGACGCACCTTCGAAGGGTTGGCGTCGGGCTTGTCGACCTTGTTCACCGCGACCACGATCGGCACGTTCGCCGCCTGGGCGTGGTTCAGCGCCTCGACCGTCTGCGGCATGATGCCGTCGTCGGCCGCGACCACGAGGATCGCGAGGTCGGTGACCTGCGCACCACGAGCACGCATGGCGGTGAACGCCTCGTGACCCGGGGTGTCGATGAACGTGATGGCGCGCTCGATGCCCTCGTGCTCGGTCCACACCTGGTAGGCACCGATGTGCTGGGTGATGCCACCGGCTTCACCCTCGATCACATTGGTCTGACGGATCGCGTCGAGCAGTCGCGTCTTACCGTGGTCGACGTGACCCATGACGGTGACCACCGGCGGACGGATCTCGAGGTCGTCTTCGCTCTCGGCCTCCAGCTCGGCCTCCAGGTCGAGGCCGAAGCCCTCGAGGAGCTCCTTGTCCTCGTCCTCGGGCGAGACCATCTGGATCTTGTAGCCGAGCTCAGCACCCAGGACCTCGAACGTCGCCTCATCGAGGGACTCGGTGGCCGTGGCCATCTCACCCAGGTTGAAGAGGATGGTGACGAGGGTTCCGGGCTGGACCGTGTAGCCGGTGAGCGTCTCGATCTTGTCGGCGAAGTCCGCGATCGATGCGCCGCGGCGCATGCGGATGATCTCTCCGTTACCGCGGGTGACGTTGACGCCACCGACGACCGGAGCACTCCGCATCTCGAACTCTTGCCGCTTCGCCCGCCGCGACTTGCGCTGCTTGCTCTTGCCGCCGCCCTTGCCGAAGGCACCTGCGGTACCACCGCCGGGACCACGGCCGCGACCGCCACCGCCACCGGGACGACCGGCGAAACCGCCGCCGCCGGGGCGTGCTCCAGGACCGCCGGCACCGCCGGGTCCGCCGGCACCGCCGGGACGACCGGGGCCGCCGGGACGCTGCTGGAACGGAGCACCGGGACGACCGCCCTGGCCACCGCGCGGTGCACCGGGACGAGGCGAGCCGGGACGAGGGGCACCCGGACGGGGTGCGCCGGGACGCGGAGCCTGCGGACGCGGGATGTTGCCCGGCGTCGGACGCTGGCCCATGCCCTGAGCCGACGCGAACGGGTTGTTACCCGGACGCGGACCGGCCGGACGCTGGCCCATGCCCTGCGCCGACGAGAAGGGGTTGTTACCCGGACGCGGAGCACCGGGAGTCGGCGCGCCGCTCTCGGCCGGCTTCGCCGCATCGGATGCGGCGGGAGCCTCTGCCGCGGGGGCAGGGGCGGGAGCCGGCGCAGCGGGTGCGGGGGCCGGAGCTTCCGGGGCAGGCTTCGGACCGGGCTTGGGGCCCGGGGTCGGTGCCGGCTTGGCACCGGGCTTCGCAGCTGCAGGCTTCGCAGCCGCGGGCTTCGCCGCGGGAGCGGCGTCAGCGGAGCCCTTGAGCGAGCCATCGGCCTCGATCGCCGCGCGCAGCTTGCGCGCAACGGGCGGTTCGATGGTCGAGGACGGGCTCTTCACGAACTCGCCGAGTTCCTTGAGCTTCGCAAGTGCGATCTTGCTGTCGACGCCGAGTTCGGCGGCGATCTCGTGTACGCGTGGTTCACCAGCCACAATTCTCCTGTCTGAGTCGGTCCACCCAGACAGGGCAGACCACTAGTCGCGGACGGGTCTCATTTCGAGCCGTTCACTTTGTTTCCATAGCTGTTCAGCCTTTGTTTCTTGGTGGGTGCTGTTCGAAGGTCCGTGTGTCCAGCTGAGTGGTCACACGCAGTGCTCGTCCGAAAGCTCGCCGCCGCAGAGCGGCCGCCATGCATTCAGCTGTCGGATGCACCCACGCGCCACGCCCCGGCAGGACAGCACGCTCATCGGGGATGAGGGTGTCGTTCTGGGCCACCACCCGGAGAAGGGCGGAGCGGGGAGCACGCGTGCGACAACCGACGCACGTTCGTACGGGTTCCATCTTACACCTGCGTTTCACCCCACCTCGCCCGCTCCCGGGCGCGGCGGAAGGCCGAAGCCGTGTCAGTCGAGGACGCTGTCCGGCTGGATGTCGATCTTCGCGCCGGTGAGCTTGGCGGCCAGACGAGCGTTCTGACCTTCCTTACCGATCGCCAGCGACAGCTGGTAATCGGGCACCAGGGCACGGACGGCCTTGGTGCTGGCGTCGAGCACGAAGGAGCTCGTCACCTTGGCCGGTGAGAGCGCGTGCGCCACGAAGGTCGGCAGATCGGCGTCGTAGTCGACGATGTCGATCTTCTCGCCCGCGAGTTCCTCGGTCACGGCGCGCACGCGACGCCCGAGCTCGCCGATGCAGGCACCCTTGGCGTTGATCGACGGGTCGTTCGCCTTCACCGCGATCTTCGTGCGGTGACCGGCCTCGCGGGCCAGGGCGACGATCTCGACCAGACCGGCAGCGATCTCGGGCACTTCGAGGGCGAAGAGCTTGCGGACCAGGCCGGGGTGCGTGCGCGAGACCGTGATCTGCGGCCCCTTGAGACCCTTGGCGACACTGGTGACATACACGCGCAAACGCGAGCCGTGCGTGTACTCCTCGCCGGGAACCTGCTCCTCCGGCGGCAGGATCGCCTCGACGGCTCCGAGATCGACGTGGATCATGCGGGGGTTCGGGCCCTGCTGGATCACACCGGCGACGATGTCGCCCTCTTTGTCCTTGAAGTCACCGAGCACGACGTCGTCCGCGATGTCGCGCAGACGCTGGCTGATGACCTGCTTGGCCGCGAACGCCGCGATACGCCCGAAGTCGTCCGGCGTGGCGTCCTCCTCGCCGATGATCGCGCCCTCTTCGTCCTTGACGACCTGCAGCACGGCGACGTGGCCGGTCTTGCGGTCGAGATCCACGCGGACGCCCTCGGGAGTGACGCCGTCGGCGGAGACGTGCTTGGAGTACGCGGTCAGGATCGCCTGTTCGATGATCGCGACGAGCTCATCGAAGGGGATCGCCTTCTCCTTCTCGATCCCTCGCAGCAGACTCAGTTCGATGTCCATGACGGCCTCTCTATTCAGCTCTCGTCGCGCCTGTTCGCACGCGCGACATCCGTACCACGATACCCTGTGCCCACCGGCCCTCGCACGGCGGCGGCGGTGTCGGGATCCGGAGCCGCTCGAGGAGGAGCACGTGAGCACATTCGACACGATCGTGATCGGCGCCGGGATGTCGGGGCTCACGAGCGCGCGCATGCTCGCCGACGCGGGCCGGAGTGTCGTCGTCCTCGAAGGACGTGACCGCATCGGGGGCCGGATGCACACCGACCGAAGTGCCGGATTCTCCGTCGATCTCGGTGCATCGTGGATCCACGGCATCGAGGACTCGCCGCTGTGGAACCTCGTCCACGCGCTCAGGATCCCGGCGATCGAGTACACGGTGGGCAGCTTCCAGGTGGGTGGTCGACCGATCGAGAACTTCGATGGCGAGGGTCGTGCCATGGACGAGGCAGCCACCTCGCGATGGGTCGCCGACGTCGAACTCGCCGACCGTCTTCTCGTCGAGGAGATCGCCTCGTCCTCCTCCGGCGACACCTATCTCGATGTCACCGAACGCGCTCTCGACAGGTCGGGGCTGTCGCCCGAGCGCATCGACGACGTCCGCGAGTTCTTCCGCCATCGGGTCGAGGAGCAGTGCGGCGCGTGGATCGGCGACCTCGACGCGCACGGTCTCGACGAGGATGCGATCGACGGAGACGAGGTGATCTTCCCTCGCGGGTACGACGAGCTGCCGCGGCGCATCGGGGCCGGCCTCGACGTGCGGCTGAAGACCGTCGTGACCCGGGTGAGCCGCTCGGCGGACGGAGTCGTCGTGCACGCGGGCGGCACCGAGTACCGCGCAGACCGGGCGATCGTCACCGTGCCGCTCGGCGTGCTCAAAGCCGGGACGATCACCTTCGAACCGGCTTTGCCGGATGCGGTCGCCGGTCCCGTCTCACGGCTGGGGATGGGCGTTTTCAACAAGGTGTTCGTCCAGTTCCCCGAGCGGTTCTGGAACGAGGAGAGCTATGTGATCCGCGCGCTCGGCGAGGCGGGCGAGCACTGGCATTCCTGGTACGACGTCTCCGCCGTCAGCGGCATCCCCACCCTGCTGACCTTTGCCGCCGGGCCGTTCGGCCGCCGGATGCAGAACCGTCCGGACGACGAGATCGTCGCCGACGCGGTCAGCGCGCTGCGTCTCCTCTACGGGGACGCCGTCGGCGAGCCACTCGCTCACTGGATCACCCGCTGGGGTGAGGACGAGTTCTCGAACGGCTCCTACTCGCACCTCGCGCTGGGCTCGACGCATCACGATCATGACGCGCTGGCGGGACCCGTCGACGGCGTTCTGCATTTCGCCGGCGAGGCCACCTGGGGTGACGAGCCGGCGACGGTCGGCGCGGCGTTCTACTCCGGGCACAGGGCCGCGGAGCGCATCCTCGATCGTCCGGTCGACCTCGCTGACTTCGCCGCCCGTATCACCGCGCGGGAGCAGACGGAAGTGCGTTGATCGCACCGATCAGCCGGAACAGGTTGCCCACCTGGCGCTGATCCAGGTGCAGGATCAGACGCGGCAGGTCGAGGTTGTCGTCGTCGGCCACCTCCGGCGGCCGCGGCTCCGTCCGCTCGATCCGTCCCGACGAGAGCATCGAGGCGAACTGCCCGTTGAGCGTCTCGATCTCGGCATCCGTCGGCTCGGCCCGCAGACGCAGCACCAGCGCGTCGCCGACCCATCGCAGCGAGTCGTAGTTGTGCCAGAACCCGGTGATCTCCGCCCGGACCGCGTCGACCGAATCGGTGATGACGACGCGGTCGAAGTCGCCCTCCGAGATGACGCCGGTCGGGGCGAGGTGGTCGTCGATGAAGCTCCGCAGCCCCTGCCAGAAGGTGCCGCCCGGCTCGTCGAGGAGCACGATGGGCGTCGGCTCCGCCTTCCCCGTCTGCTGCAGCGTGAGCAGCTCGAACATCTCGTCGAGCGTGCCGAAGCCGCCAGGGAGGCAGATGAATCCGAGCGATTCCTTGATGAGCATGAGCTTGCGGGTGAAGAAGTACTTCATCGCGACCACGTGGTCCTGGCCCGCGACGAAGCCGTTGGGCTTCTCCTCGAAGGGCAGGCGGATGGAGACCCCCAGGGAGAGCGCGGGGCCCGCGCCCTCGGAAGCCGCCTGCATGATGCCGGGGCCGGCTCCCGTGACGACCATCCAGCCGTCACCGGCCAGTGCGGCGGCGACGTCGCGGGCGGTGAGGTAGAGCGGATCGTCCTGCCGGGTTCGGGCCGACCCGAACACCGTCACCTTGGGGACTCCCCGGAACGGCGCGAACAGGCGGAACGCGTCACGCATCTCGGCCAACGCCGCCGAGGCGATCTTCAGGTCGAGCCGATCGGCGCCGTCCTCGCCGAGCAGGATCGCGGTGCGCAGCATACGCATCACGAGCCTGCGGTCGGTATGCACTCCCGCATCGTCGAGGACGGCGTTGATCTCGGAGCTGAGGGCTTCGGGGAGGGGTGCGTCGATCATGTCACCAGGGTGTCATGCGGCAGTGCGACGACGGGCCGCAACGCCGGGGTGTCGCCGCGAGACGCCGTCGCCTCCCTGTCACGACACCGCCACGGTGTCAATGCCCGTGACCACGACGCCCGCAGGCGGCACGCTGACGTCATGACCGAGATCACAGGACCCGAAGCCCTCGCCCGCGTCGTCGAGCTCGTGGAGGACATCGACATCACGATGCTCACCACCACCGACGACGACGGCAACCTCGTGAGTCGGCCGATGTCGACCCGGCAGATGGACGACGCCGGCGACATCTGGTTCTTCACGGCCGAAGACACCGAGAAGGTCGATGAGGCACGCAAGCACCGCGATGTCGGCCTCGCCTACTGCGATGCGAAGGGGATGCGCTACGTGTCCGTCGCGGGAACGGCAGAGGTCGTGCACGACCGCGCGAAGATGGAAGAGCTCTACTCGGCGTCGCTGGAGATCTGGTTCGCCGACGGCCTCGACACCCCGGGCATCGCTCTCCTCAAGGTGACTCCGAAGGTCACGGAGTTCTGGGAGCCGTCGAAGGGAAAACTCGCCCTCGCTGCCGGAGCGCTCAAGTCCCTCGTCACCCGCGATACGCCGGACGACGACATCATGAACCACGGCCGCATCGTCTGCTGACGACGCGGCCGTGGATCTCAGCGTGCGACGGTGAGGCGCTCGACGACCTCGTCGACGGAGATCGCGTCACGGTCCCCCGTGGCGCGATCCCACAGCTCGACCTGGCCGTCGGTGGCCCCGCGGCCGACGATGACGATCCTCGGCACTCCGACGAGCTCGGCATCGCCGAACTTCACACCGGGCGACACCTTGGGGCGGTCGTCGTACAGCACATCGAGACCGGCGGCCTCGAGCTGCGCGGAGATACCTTCCGCCACCTCGAATGCGACCTGATCACGACCTGCCGCGACGACCTGCACGTCGAACGGCGCGACCGACGCCGGCCAGATGAGGCCCTTGTCGTCATTGTTGAGCTCGGCGATGATCGCGAGGATGCGGGTCACGCCGATGCCGTACGAGCCCATCGTGACGGTGACGAGCTTGCCGTTCTCGTTCAGCACCTTCAGCCCCAGAGCCTCGGCGTACTTCCGGCCCAGCTGGAAGACGTGTCCGATCTCCATGCCGCGCGCGAGCTCCACCGGGCCCGAGCCGTCGGGAGCCGGGTCTCCGGCGCGCACGTTCGCGATCTCGACGATGCCGTCCGCGGCGAAGTCACGCCCGGCCACGACGGAGTGCGCGTGCTTCTCGTCGATGTTCGCGCCGGTGATCCAGCTGGTGCCCTCGCTGACGCGCGGGTCGACAAGATACCGGATGCCCGTGGCCGACTCCTCGCCGAGCACCGCACCGGTGGGTGACCAGGGGCCGATGTAGCCCTTCACGAGCAGCGGGTTGTTCTCGAAGTCGTCCGCTGTGGCGGTCTCGACCTCGGCAGGCGCGAAGGCGACCTCGGCGCGCTTCTCGTCGACCTCACGGTCGCCGGGGATGCCGACGATCACGAGTTCGCGGGTGCCGTCGAGGTGGGTCAGCGCGAGCACGACGTTCTTAAGCGTGTCGGCTGCGGTGTACTCGCCTTCGAGCTCTCGGTTGACATGCGCGACCAGCGTCTCGATGGTCGGTGTGTCGGGAGAGTCGAAGATCACCGGGGACTCGTCGGCGTCGTACGCGATCGCCTCGGGCACCGCGGTGGTGAACGCCTCGACGTTCGCCGCATAGCCGCCGGCGCTGCGGACGAAGGTGTCCTCGCCGACCGGAGTCGGGTGCAGGAACTCCTCACTGCGGGATCCGCCCATCGCCCCCGCATCGGCCTGGACGATGACGTACTCGAGACCGAGACGCTGGAAGATGCGCTCGTACGCGTCGCGCTGCGCCAGGTAGCTGGCGTCCAGCCCCTCATCGGACGAGTCGAACGAGTACGCGTCCTTCATCGTGAACTCGCGTCCACGGAGCAGGCCCGCCCGCGGGCGCGCCTCGTCGCGGTACTTGTCCTGGATCTGGTAGATCGTGAGCGGCAGATCCTTGTACGAGGAGTACAGGTCTTTCACGAGCAGAGTGAAGGCCTCTTCGTGGGTGGGCGCGAGCAGGTAGTCGCCGCCCTTGCGATCCTGCAGACGGAAGAGCAGGTCGCCGTACTCGTCCCAGCGGCCGGTGGCCTCATAGGACTCACGGGGCATGAGTGCCGGGAAGTGCACCTCCTGTGCGCCTGCGGCGGCCATCTCCTCGCGGACGACGGTCTCGATCTTCGACTTGACGCGGAGACCCAGTGGCAGCCACGCGAAGATGCCGGCGGCCTGCGGGCGGATGTATCCGGCCCGGATCAGCAGCCGGTGGCTGGCGACCTCTGCGCCTGCAGGGTCTTCACGGAGCGTGCGGAGGAAGAAGTTCGAAAGACGAGTGACCACGGAGCAAGTCTAGTGAGCCGCGGTCACTCGTCTTCGACGACGTCAGTTGAGCGCCGGAAGGTTCGCGGGTACGACGCCGCCGGCGTACAGGTCGGCCGCCAGCTCCTGCAGCGCCGTCAGCGCGACCCGCTGTGGGAGCGGACCGTAGGAGATGCGCGCGACTCCGAGCTTCTCGTACTCCGAGGCGGCGAGGGCACCCGGAATCCCGATGACGCTGATCTTGCGCTCGCCGATGCCCTCGACGAGCTGACGCGTGACGTTCATGTCGAGGATGCCGGGCACGAACACCGCGGTCGCTCCGGCGTCGAGGTAGGCCCGCCCACGCTGGATGGCATCGGCGATGCTCTCCTGCACGGGCCGACCGCCGGCGCGGACGAAGGCGTCCGTGCGGGCGTTGAGGGCGAACGGGACGCCCTCGGCCTCCGCCGCCTTCACGATCGCTTCGACGGAGGCGACGGACTCGTCGAGCGGCTTGAGTCGGTCCTCGACGTTCGCGCCGACGATGCCTGCCCCGATGGCGAGGCGGGTGGTCTCCCCCGCGTCGCCGTATCCGTCGTCGAGATCGGCGGTCACGGGCACATGGACGGCGGCCGCGATGCGACCCACCATGTCGATCATGATCTCGCG
Source organism: Microbacterium sp. K27 (assembly GCF_004794435.1). Classification (NCBI taxonomy): domain Bacteria; kingdom Bacillati; phylum Actinomycetota; class Actinomycetes; order Micrococcales; family Microbacteriaceae; genus Microbacterium; species Microbacterium sp. K27. Next base: position 21,317 of record NZ_SSDK01000024.1, on the reverse strand, counting down.
CGGCGTGGCGCCGTCGTCGTAGCCGAACGACGCCGCGATGCCGTGTCCGGCGGTGGCGATCGCCTGGGTCTCGGGGAGGGCGGCGACCGCCCGCGCGGAGACGACGTCCCACACATTCACGACGCGAAGGATCTCCGGTGCGTCATAGAGTCCGACAAGGGTCTGGGCCTTGGCTGCAGTGGTCATGACTCCACGCTAACGCGGGATGACGTCCCCGGGGCCGGTTCATTCCGCTCCGCCTGATCGCCACGCCTAGGGTGGAGCCATGCCCCAGCGCCGATCACACGTCGCCCCGTCCGCTGCGCAGACCGAGCTGGCCTCGGCACTCGCCGGGCTGCGGGAATCTGTCGATGCTCCCCTCGACTTCCCCGACGAGGTCATCGCCGAGGCCGAGGCATCCACCGCCCCCGTGCCACAGATCGACCTTCGCGACGTCCCCTTCGCAACGCTGGACCCTGAAGGGTCTCGCGACCTCGATCAGGCCTTCCACCTCGAGCGCGCGGGGACCGGATACACCGTTCGCTACGCGATCGCCGACGTCCCCGGGTTCGTCGCACCGGGCGGTGCGGTGGATGCCGAGGCACGGCGTCGCGGACAGACACTGTATGCCGCGGATGGTTCGATCCCGCTGCATCCGCGTGTGCTGAGCGAGGATCGAGCCTCGCTGCTCGCCGACGTCGACCGACCGGCGCTGGTGTGGACCTTCGCCCTCGACTCCAGCGGTGTCGTCTCCGACTTCCGCCTGGAACGCGCGCTGATCCGCTCGCGCGCACAGCTCGACTACGCGACGACGCAGCTGGCGATCGACCGCGGCGAGGACGGCCCGGCGGCACTGCTCCCGGAGATCGGAGCCTTGCGCATGGAGCAGGAGCGCCTGAGAGGAGGAGCGAGCCTGAATCTGCCCGACGAAGAAGTCGCACGTGCAGAAGACGGCACCTATGCGATCGAACGTCGCCGCCCACTTCCCGTGGAGGAGTGGAACGCCCAGCTCTCGCTCATGACAGGGATGGCTGCAGCTTCCCTCATGCTCGACGCCGGAGTCGGCATCCTCCGGACGATGCCGGAGCCGGATGCGGCCGCTTTCGAGACCTTCCGGCATCAGACCGAGGCCCTCGGGCGCCCGTGGACGGCCGGTGCATACGGCGACTACCTTCGCGGGCTCGACCGCGCCGACCCGATGACCCTCCCCGTGCTGGAGGCCGCGTCGTCGCTGTTCCGCGGAGCCGGGTACCTGGTGTTCGACGGCGAAGCGCCGGATACCGCCGTGCAGGCCGCCATCGCCGCGCCCTATGCCCACGCGACCGCTCCCCTGCGCCGACTCGTCGACCGGTGGGCACTGGCGATCTGCCTCGCCGCCGCGAACGGCGAGCCCGCCCCCGAATGGGCGCGCGCATCGCTCGGCGAGCTCCCCGCCCTCATGCAGGAATCCGGCCAGCGTGCATCGCGCCTCAACGCGGCGACGCTCAACAGTGTCGAGGCCGCGCTGCTCACGCCCCTGGTCGGCACGACGATCGAGGCGACCGTGATCGAGCTGCGCGGTGAACGCGCAGCCGTGCAGATCGCCGATCCCGCCGTGACAGCGACCGCACCGCTGCCGCCGGGTGCGAAGCCGGGTGATGTCGTGCGACTCCGCATCGTGCGTGCGGACATCGCGAAGGGCGAAGTCGAGTTAGCGATCTGACCTTCTGCTCATCGGCGACGCGTGGTCGCCGACGTGCTTTCCGAGCGGAACGCGGAGCTGATGCTGCTAGGCGACCGCCGCTGGATCGCCACCGGGAAGTGGCTCCCCCGTCGATTGCGCGCTCTGAGCGAGGAGCGCACCGAGCGGCTGAGTGCGCCGCTGCTCACCGGAGACTTCGCGGCCTTCGCGGATCGCGTCGAGGAGGAGCTCGATCGAGCGGGCGGACGGCTGCAGGCTGGGTTCGTGCGCTGATGTCAGGCGGCGGGGACAGCCGTGGTCGTCATGACGAGGAGCTGGGGATCGCTGAGATCGAGCGACACCGTGATCGATCCGAACGCGGCGAGGGAGTCGGCATGGGTTCCCCCGCAGAGGATCACGGCTTCGCCCTCCGGGAGAGAGCAGTGCCAGCGACGCCGGTCGACGATCGTCGGCCCCTCGGTCTCGATGCTGCTGGAAGCACCCGAGGCGATCCAAGCGGCCAGTCGGTCGTTCACCCGCGCCTCGCGGTCGGCGAGGGTCGCCGCGAACGTCTCGGTGTCGAAGCCTGCCCTGCGCAGACTCTTGCCGAGCCGGTATTCGTCGACGGCCCCGTCCTCCTGGATACGACTGGACTGGTTGGCGCGACCCTCGAAGTCAGGGTTCCCGAGAGCGTCCTCCCCCGGGTCCTTCCGCCAGAGATCGACGAGGGCCAGATCAAGCGCCAGGGAAGCGACATGACATGCCGTGTGGCCGCGGCTGAGTCCCGCGCGACGGGCACCGTCGACCGCGAGCGCCACCGGTGCTCCCTCAACGAGTGATGCCGGCACGGCACCCTCGATGCGATGCCCGACCAGCCACGTCCAGCCCTCCGCACCGCGCTTGACCGGGATCTCGCGGCCCACGGCGAACTCGCCCTCGTCGGAGATCGCGGCCATGAGAGCCTCGGTCACCGCGACCGTGACGCCGGCGGCCGTGATGGTTCCGCTGTCGCCCGGCTGATCCGGCCAGGTGTGGTCGACCGGATGGAAGGGCGTCGTGTCGACGACGACGACCGCTCCGTCGGCGAAGCTCTTCACACGTGTGACGATGCCGTCTCCGGCGATGGTCCCGTCCGAGAAGGTCACAGTGGTGGGCGTCGACATGGTTCTCCTCGGATTCGTCGGTGATCTCGACGGTGTTCGCGGCCGTCGGGCCGTCGTGAGAGCGGGGCGGACCCCGGTACGAAAGGTCAGTGGGACGGCGGGATGGTGAAGCTGGCGAGCTTGTCGCCCTCGACGACGAAGATGCCGTCGGATTCTCCGTTGAAGACCCGGCTCGCCCATCCGAAGCGGATGCGGGTCGTGTCGCCGTCGGTCTCGGCGGAGAGCACGGTCATCCGCGCTCCGGCGCCGATCGCGTCGCTGCCTGCCCATTCGCGCACCCCATCAGGGCCGGCCTTGACCGTGCCCCAATCGCTGACATGCCCGTCCGGGGTGAAGGCATCGACGAACGCATCGGTATCCGCCGCGTTGATCGCATCGACCATCACCTGGACAGGCGTGGGCAGGGTGACATCCGACATCACGCGCTCCTCCGAGCTCAGGCTGTGACGACCTGGGCCGTGCCGAGCGGGGCCTCAGGTCCCATCTCAGCGGCGATCCGGTTGGCCTCTTCGATCAGGGTGGCGACGATGTCGGCCTCCGGCACGGTCTTGATGACCTCGCCCTTCACGAAGATCTGCCCCTTGCCGTTGCCCGAAGCCACGCCGAGGTCGGCCTCTCGCGCTTCGCCCGGGCCATTGACGACGCAGCCCATCACGGCGACGCGCAGCGGAACGGTCATGTCCTTGAGCCCCTCCGTCACGTTCTCGGCCAGGGTGTAGACGTCGACCTGAGCGCGTCCGCACGAGGGGCAGGAGACGATCTCGAGCTTGCGCTCGCGCAGGTTGAGGGACTGAAGGATCTGGTGTCCGACCTTGACCTCTTCTGCGGGCGGCGCCGAGAGCGACACGCGGATCGTGTCGCCGATGCCCTCGCCGAGGAGGATTCCGAACGCGGTGGCGCTCTTGATCGTTCCCTGGAACGCCGGGCCCGCCTCGGTCACACCGAGGTGAAGGGGCCAGTCGCCCCGCTCGGCCAGCTGCCGATACGCCTTGACCATGACGATGGGGTCGTTGTGCTTGACGGAGATCTTGAAGTCGTGGAAGTCGTGCTCCTCGAACAGCGATGCCTCCCACACGGCGCTCTCGACCAGCGCCTCTGCCGTCGCCTTGCCGTACTTGGTGAGGATGCGACGATCCAGAGATCCGGCGTTCACGCCGATGCGCAGGGAGACTCCCGCCGCCTTCGCCGCCTCGGCGATCTTGCCGACGTTGCCGTCGAACTCGCGGATGTTGCCGGGGTTCACCCGCACCGCCCCGCAGCCGGCGTCGATGGCCGTGTAGATGTAGCGCGGCTGGAAGTGGATGTCGGCGATCACGGGGATCTGGCTCTTCATCGCGATGATCTTCAATGCATCTGCATCGTCCTGATGCGGCACCGCGACGCGGACGATCTCGCAGCCCGAAGCCGTGAGCTCGGCGATCTGCTGCAGCGTCCCGTTGATGTCGGTCGTCTTGGTGGTCGTCATCGACTGCACGCTGACCGGAGCGTCACCGCCCACGAGCACCTTGCCCACCCTGATCTGCCGGGACTTGCGGCGCGGGGCGAGGACTTCGGGGATCTTCGGCATTCCGAGGTTCACTGCTGGCACGCCCCAAGCCTACGCCGCCAGGATGCAAGTGGGCTGAACAGACGCACCTACGCTGGAGGCATGACCGTCGTCCTCCTGACCGGCTTCGACCCTTTCGACGGGGCGGACCGCAATCCGTCTGCCGATGCCGTGAACGCGGTCGCGGCCGCATACGACGGTCCGCACGAGCTCATGGTGGCCACACTTCCGGTCGCGTTCGAGGCATCCGCTCACCGGCTCCGGACCCTGATCGCCGCGCACTCCCCCGATGTCGTCATCGCTACCGGGCTCGCCGCCGGGAGCAGCAGGGTCGCGATCGAGCGCATCGGTGTCAACCTGATCGACGCCCGCATCCCCGACAACGACGGTGAACAGCCCGTCGATGCTCCCAGCGAGGCCGGCGGTCCCGCCGCGCGGTTCTCGACGCTCCCCGTGAAGCGCCTGCTCCAGGTTCTGACCGCGGAAGGGCTGCCGGCGCAGCTGTCGCTCTCTGCGGGAACCTACGTGTGCAACCACGTGCTGTACACGGCAGTGGGTGCCGTCCGGCCGGATGCGCGTGCCGGATTCGTGCACCTTCCGTGGTCGACGACCACGGTCCCTGCAGGCGGGCTGCACCTCGCCGACGCGCAACTGGCGCGCGCCCTGCGCCTCATCGTGGATCACGCCCTCGACGCCGAGTCGACGGAGGCCGGCGGCAGCATCTGGTGATGTCATCGCGCCGTGACCCTCGCTCGCGATGTGGTAGTTTCGGCCCCATGCTCGCGAACTTCACCTGGTGGCCCGCCTTCTAGGCGGTGTGTTCGCGTTCCCACGAATTCAGACCGCCTCCGGGGCGGTCTTTTCGTTGCGCCGAGCCGGAGCACTGCACAGGAGACATCGATGACCCTCTCACGACTCGCCGAGCTCAGCGCCGATCCCACGGCATCCTTCGTGCTCATCGCACGCGACGGCGCCGACACCGTCGAGCTGCTCAGCGGGGGCGTCGTCGACGTCGAGCTGCTTGCCGACATCCCCCTCTCGGTCGACGGCACCCCGCGCGAGGTGTTCGCCCTGGTGCCCTATCGCCAGGTGCGCGAACGCGGCTTCGTCGCCCAGGACGACGGGGCGCCGCTGCGCTGCGTGATCGTCGACGAGCACCTGCACCTCCCGACAGCCGAGCTTCTGCCCGCGCTCCCGAGCACGCCCGTCCCCCTCCACGACGACGGCTTCGACATCGCCGACGCGGACTACGCGGCCATCGTCGAGACGGTCATCGCCGACGAGATCGGACGCGGCGAGGGCGCGAACTTCGTCATCCGTCGAGACTTCACCGCGACCATCGACGTCGAGGACCGTACTGCGGCACTCACGTGGTTCCGTGCTCTCCTCACGCACGAGCGCGGCGCCTACTGGACGTTCGCTGTCGTCACTCCTGGGCACATCGCCGTGGGGGCCAGCCCCGAGGCGCATGTGGTCGCCCGCGAAGGCGTCGTCACGATGAACCCGATCTCCGGGACCTTCCGTCATCCGGCGGGAGGGGCGACGAAGGAGACGCTGGTCGACTTCCTCGCCTCGACCAAGGAGACCGAGGAACTCTTCATGGTCGTCGACGAGGAACTCAAGATGATGAGCGCCGTCTGCTCCGACGGCGGCCGCATCACCGGCCCGCACCTCAAGGAGATGTCGCGACTCACGCACACCGAGTACATGCTCCGTGGTCGCAGCGCCCTCGATCCCCGCGACATCCTGCGCGAGACGATGTTCGCTCCGACGGTGACGGGTTCGCCCATGCAGAACGCCTGCGCGGTGATCCGCCGTCACGAGCAGAAGCCCCGCGGCTACTACTCCGGTGTCGCCGCGCTGTTCACCCCGAATGCGGACGGCGGGCACGACCTGGATGCGCCTATCCTCATCCGGACCGTCTACCTCCAGGACGGCACCCTCAGCGTTCCGGTCGGCGCGACGCTGGTTCGACACTCCGATCCGATGGGCGAGGTCTCCGAGACCCACGGGAAGGCCGCCGGCGTCCTGGGCGCCATCGGCGCGATCGACCGCGACCGGGTGGCAGAGGCACGTAGCGACGCCGACGCGCCCGGCGACGCGCGCGCCCTCGCCGACGACCCGACCGTCGCCGAGCTGCTGTCATCGCGCAACGCCCGCCTGGCCGAGTTCTGGCTCAACCCGCAGGGCGAGGACTTCACCGGTCCGTTCGCCGGCCGCTCCGCTCTCGTCGTGGACGCGGAGGACCGCTTCACGACGATGCTGGCCCACCAGCTGCGTCATCTCGGGCTCGCCGTCACGATCGCTCCCTGGGCCGACGTGCGGGACGCGGACTTGGACGCCGCCGATCTGGTCGTCGCCGGCCCGGGTCCCGGCGACCCTCGGGATACACGGAACGCCCGCATCGCGAGGATGCGCGATGTCGTCGCCCGCCGACTGGACTCCGACGCGCCGCTGCTCGCGGTGTGCCTCAGCCACCAGATCCTCGCCGACAAGCTCGGCATCGCCCTGACTCCGCTCGATGCCCCTCACCAGGGCCTGCAGAAGCCCGTCCCGGTCTTCGGGGAGACCGCATCGATCGGCTTCTACAACACCTTCACCGCGCGGGTCGCACCGGGCACGACGGTCGTCGGCGCCGCCGACGTCTCGGCGGACCCCGACTCGGGAGACGTGTACGCGCTCCGCGGAGACCACTTCGCTTCGGTGCAGGGACACCTGGAGTCGATCCTGTCGCGCGACGGGATCCGCACGCTCGAGCGTCTCGTCTCCCACGCGCTGGCCTGAACAGGAATCGCTGCTCAGCGCTCGCCTCCCGCGCGGTCCGACCAGGCCTGCGACTCAGCCGAGAAGGTTGACCGGATTGAAGAGGTCGGCGACCAGGAGCAGCGCTCCCATCCCGATCAGGAGCACAGCGACGACCACCGTCAGCGGCACGAGCTTGGTCGCGTCGACCGGCGCCGGAGGGGGCCGGCGGAAGAGCTTGGCCCACGCGCGCTTGATGCCGTCCCACAGTGCGACGACGATGTGACCGCCGTCGAGCGGGAGCAGCGGGATGAGGTTGAACACGAACAGCGCGATGTTCAGCGACCCCAGCAGACCGAGCAGGAACGCGAACCTGTTGAGGATCGGCGCATCGGTAGCGGCCGCCTCTCCTGCGAGGCGTCCGACGCCGACGACGCTCAGCGGTCCGTTCGGATCGCGTTCTCCGCCGGTGACGAGTGAGACGCCGACGTCCCATAGACGCACGGGGAGCGTGACGATCAAGGATGCGACACGCGCCGTGCTGTCCGCCGCCATCTCGGGGCCGGCGGTGAGGGGCTGCTGCACGTAGCCCATCTGGGCGCCCATGCCGACGTAGCCGACCTCCTTCACGACAGGCTTTCCGGCCTCATCGAGGACGGGCTGGCCGCTGGCATCCGTGATCGAGCGTTCCGCGGCGATCGGCGTGATGCTCAGCGACTGCTCCGCCCCGTCGCGGCTCACGACCATGTCCAGCGTCTCGCCTGGCGCGGCCTGCACGATCGCCGTCGCCTCCGCGAACGTCGACACGGGCTGTCCGTCGATGGACAGGATCACATCGCCCGGCTTGATCCCGGCTTCCGCGGCGGGTGAGGCCGGGTCATCGGGTGTGCACTCGGTCGCCGTCGAACCGGCCGGAACGACGCACTCGGTGACGGACGCGATCGTCGTCGTTCCCTGCTGCAGGCCGATGCCCGACAGCAGCACGGTGAAGATCACGGTCGCGAGGAGAAGGTTCATCACCGGCCCGCCGAGCATGACGACGACGCGCTTCCACACGGGAAGACGATAGAAGACGCGATCCTCGGCACCCTCGGCGATGGTCTCGTCGTTGGCGCTGCGCGCGTCCTGGATCAACGAGCGGAACACGCCGGACGCCGGGCCCGAGTTCTTCGACGCCGGGTACATGCCCGACATCGAGATGAAGCCCCCTAGAGGGAGCAGCTTGAACCCGTACTCGGTCTCGCCGATGCGCCGGGACCACAGCCGCGGCCCGAAGCCGATCATGTACTGGCCGACACGCACGCCGAAGAGCTTCGCGGGGACGAGATGGCCCACCTCATGCAGGCCGATCGAGAGCCCGAGGCCGATCAGCATGAAGAGGATGCCGGCCAGATAGAGCAGGAATTCCACGTGCCAACGTTAGTGCCCACAGCTAGGAATCCGCCCGGCACGCCGCGCGGCTAGGCTGAGACGGTGAATGCCCGGCAGCTGCGACTCGTGCGCGCTGCGGCCGTCTCCTCGGTGGCGACGTTGCTCGCAGCCCTCTCGCACACCCTCGGCGGCGGAGCGGTCCCGCACATGCTGCTGATCCTGGCGGTCGCGACCCTGCTCACCCCTCTGTCGGCGCTCCTGGTGGGCATCCGTGAGTCGCGGGGTCGTGTCGCCATCGCCGTGTTCCTCGGACAGGCCGCTTTCCACGTCGTGTTCCAACTGCTGGGCTCGCCCACCGGTACCGCTCCGATCGCCGGCGGCGGCGGTCACGCCCATCATCTCGATCTGAGCGCGCTCTCTTCCACGGCGCCCACAGCAGCCCCTGGCACGTTGATGCTGTTCGCGCACGTCGTCGCAGCCGTGCTCACGACGCTTCTCGTGTGGCACGGAGAAGCGGTCGTTCGGGTCGTCGCCCGCTGGGTGGATGCCCTCTTCCGGCGCGCGTCCGCCGGGGCACCGGCCATGCATCGCCGGCCGCCGCGGCTGCGGTCGACCACCATCCCCAGCTTCGCCGTCACCATCTCGGCCGCTGTGCCGAGGCGCGGGCCTCCCGCTCTCCTGCGCGACTGATCCGTCGCACTCGAATCCGCTGCTCCGACACGGGCAGCGTCCCTTTCTCGCGGAGATACGCCACCGTGGCGCGCCCGCACTTCGAGCACCAGGAGAACTCTCATGTCCCGCAACATCCGTACCCGCACTCCGCGCCCCACCACCCTGCGCTCCACCGCTCGGCGCTCGCTCACTCTGCGACGCGCCGCGCTCGGTGTCCTCGGCGGAGCCGCACTCGCCCTGGCCGTTCCCACGATGGCAGGTGCCCATGTGGGCGTCAGCCCCGACGAGATCGCTGCGGGAGACCACGGCGTGCTCACGTTCTCGTTCTCCCACGGCTGCGAGAACTCCCCCACCACCGCGCTGCGCATCACGATGCCCGAGGGGCTCGCTTCCGTCTCGCCGACGATGGACTCCGACTGGGACATCCAGGTCGAGCGCGGCGACGACGGTCTCGTCAGCGCCGTGACCTATACGGCGGTCACCCCGGTGCCCACCGACCTTCGCGGCGCGGTGAGCATGGGGGTCGGTCTGGACGAGACCACCCCCGACACTCTGGCGTTCCCCGTGGTCCAACAGTGCGTCGAGGGCTCGACCGAATGGACGCAGATCGCCGAGGACGGCCAGGATCCGCACAGCCTCGACGCGCCGGCTCCGGTCGTCTCCGTCACGGCCGCTGCCGGCGACGGGCACGGCGAGCACACCGAATCCGACACTGCGGCCGCGAGCACGGCTCCGACCACGGTCGCCGATCCCCTGGGTGTAGCGCTCGGGGCGGGTGGGCTTCTCGCCGGTTTCGCCGCCCTGGTCGTCGCGATCCTCGCCTACCGACGCCGAGCCTGACGACACGAGCTCCCCCTCGTGCTCCGCAACGCGGCGCGCGAGGGGGCGCTCGGCGAAGGGTTCCCACCACGGTCGTGAGATCATGGATGCGCCATGTCGATTGAACAACAACCGAGCCTGCCTCCCGTGCTCCGCCCCGCGAACCCGCCCCGGCGTGAGCTGTCCGAACTCGCTTCCCGTTTCGCCCGCACCGTCCGCGGCGATGTCGACGGAATCGCCCTCTCCGGCATCACCCTCGCGACGGCAGACCTGCGTCCCGGCGAGGCATTCGTCGCGATCCGCGGCGTCAACCGGCATGGCGCGGACTTCGCCGTCACCGCCGCTGAGAAGGGTGCCGTCGCCGTCATCACCGACGACGCTGGCGCGGAGATCGCCGAAGCCGCGGGGCTTCCGATCCTCGTGGTCGACGACCCTCGCGCCGTGCTCGGTGATCTCAGCGCGTGGGTCTACGGCACCGGCGCCGGTGACCCGCTCCCCCTGCTGTTCGCGACGACGGGCACCAACGGCAAGACCAGCGTCTCCCACCTGCTCGAGGGGATCCTCGATCAGATCGGCGTGGTCACCGGCCTCTCCTCCACCGCAGAACGTCACATCGCGGGCGAGGTCATCGTCTCGCGCCTGACCACCCCCGAAGCATCCGAGATGCACGCCCTCCTGGCGCTGATGCGTGAGCGCCAGGTCGAAGCCGTCGCGGTCGAGGTCAGCGCACAGGCGCTGTCACGTCACCGCGTCGACGGCATCCTGTTCGACGTCGCCGGATTCACGAACCTGAGCCACGATCATCTCGACGACTACGCCGACATGGAGGAGTACTTCGAGGCGAAGCTGCCCCTCTTCCGGCCCGACCGCGCCCAGCGCGGGGTCATCTGCCTGGATTCCCCGTCCGGTGCGGTCGTCGTCGACCGGGCCGAGATCCCGGTCGTCACTGTCGGCACTCCGTCGATCGCCGCCGATCCCGACGCCGCGACCGCCGCGGACTGGGTGGTCGTCATCGACGAGGAGCGCGCCGCCGGTACGACCTTCACGATGACCGGCCCCGCCGGGTCCCTCACCACGACGGTCCCGGTGATCGGACCGCACATGGCGGCCAACGCGGCTCTGGCGATCGTGATGCTCCTCGAGGGCGGCTACGCCTGGGATCGCATCGTCGATGCGCTCACCCGTGACGGGGGGATCCGCGCCTACCTGCCCGGTCGCACCCAGCTGGTCTCCGGCGATCGTGGGCCTGCCGTCTTCGTCGACTTCGGACACTCACCCGACGCATTCGAGAAGACCCTCGCCGCCGTCCGGCGTGTGACACCGGGCAAGGTACTGATGCTCTTCGGTGCCGACGGCGACCGCGATGCGAGCAAGCGCTTCGACATGGCGCGCACGGCGGTCGAAGGCAGTGACATCCTCGTCGTCACCGATCACCACCCCCGCTTCGAGGACCCCGCGTCCATTCGGGCGACCCTCATCGAGGGCGCCCGCACGGCACGACCGGATGCCGAGATCCACGAGGCCTCACCGCCCGAGAACGCCATCATCACCGCGGTCGGCCTGGTCGGCGACGGCGACGCCATCCTGTGGGCCGGCCCCGGGCACCAGGACTATCGCGACATCCGCGGCGTCCGCACACCGTATTCGGCACGCGAGCTCGCTCGCCGCGCGCTGCGCGACGCCGGCTGGCCCGTACCCGATTCGCGTTGGCCGGTCCCGTACCCCGACGAGGATTGACCTGCTCGACCAGGGCGACTCCGCCCTGGTCCCCGATCAGAGCGCCGCGATCATCCGATCGGCCGTCGAGCGCGCCCATGTCTCGGCCTCGGCGAGCGTCTCGACGGTGAGGGCCTCCGGCGCATCGTGCGCGTCGACGACCCGAGCGATCGTGTCCACGATGCCGAGGAACGAGAGCCGTCCCTCGTGGAACGCGTCGACCGCTTGTTCGTTCGCGGCGTTGTAGACAGCAGGGAACGTGCCGCCGGCGCGGCCCACCGCCTTCGCGAGTGCGACGGAGGGGAACGCCACGGCGTCGAGCGGCTCGAACGTCCAGGAAGTGGCGGATGACCAGTCGAGGGGCCGTCCGACGCCACCGACGCGGTGCGGCCAGTCCAGACCCAGGGAGATCGGCAGACGCATGTCGGGCGGGGAGGCCTGTGCGATCGTGGAACCGTCGATGAACTCGACCATCGAGTGCACGATGGACTGCGGGTGCACCACGACCTCGATGTCGTCGTAGGCGACGTCGAACAGCAGGTGCGCTTCGATCACCTCGAGTCCCTTGTTGACAAGGGACGCGGAGTTGGTCGTGACCATCCGTCCCATGTCCCATGTCGGATGCGCGAGAGCCTCGGACGGAGTGACCTCGGTCAGCTGCGCGCGGCTGCGACCGCGGAACGGCCCGCCCGACGCCGTCACCACGAGGCGGCGCACCTCGGCATGGGTACCGGCCAGGAGCGCTTGCGCGAGAGCCGAGTGCTCGGAATCGACCGGGACGATCTGACAGGGAGCGGCGGCGGCGAGGACCAGGTCGCCGCCGACGATGAGGGACTCCTTGTTCGCGAGAGCGAGCACGCGTCCCGCCTTCAGCGCCGCGAGCGTCGAGCCCAGTCCGATCGAGCCGGTGATGGCATTGAGCACCACGTCCGCATCGACGTCACGGACCAGCTGCTCGGCCTCGAGCGCGCCGAGAGCGGTCGACTCGACCTGGAACTGTGCGGCCTGCGCTTCCAACATCTCGGCGTTGGACCCGGCAGCGAGACCTACCAGCTCGAATCGGCGAGGATTGGCACGGATCACATCCAGTGCCTGGGTGCCGATGGAACCGGTGGAGCCGAGGACGATGACGCGACGCATACCGTCAGCCTAGGTCACCCCCTCGGCACCCAGCGGCTACTGCTGCGCCTGGACCGGTGTCGTCGCCAGGATGTCCACGACGAACACGAGGCTCTCCTTCTGGAGCTCATGTCCCTCGCTCGCACCGTATCCGTCGGACGGCGGCATCACGACGATGACCTGTGAGCCGACCTTCTGACCTTCGAGGGCCTTCTGGAAGCCCGCGACCACGCCGGTGGTCTGGAACTGCGCGGGCGCGGCGTCGCGGCTCCAGCTGGAGTCGAACTCCTTGCCGTCGGACCACTTGACGCCCAGGTACTGCACGACGACGAGGTCGCCGGAGGCGACCGTCGCACCGTCACCCTGCTTGAGGACGGCGACCTGGGTCTCCGTCGGCGCGTCGCCGTCCGGGATCGTCACGGTCGGAGCGCCCTTGTCGTCGAGCTTGACAGTCGGCATGCCGGGAGTCGGGTCGACCGGCGTTCCCGTCGCCACCTCGGGCAGCTGCTCGACGGCCTCGGCGTAGACGACCACGTTGTTGGCGCCCTCGCCGAGGACCTTTCCGGGAAGAGTCAGCACGATGCGCGAGCCGACCGGCTTGCACTCGAGCGCCGCGACGAAGAGCGAGGACTGGTTGGTGTCGAGGAGAACGGGCAGCACACCACCTTCACCACGAGCCGACGAGTCGAGCACCTGATTGTTGGTCGCGTCGACGATCTGGTACTCGACGGACACCAGGTCATTGACCACGACGTCGTCTCCGTCTCCCTCGGAGATGACGGTCCTCTCGACGCCGGCGAACGGCGCATCGGCCGGGACCGTCACGGTGGTGTCTGCCCCTTCCCCCTCCACGACGACCGCGTCCGAGGTATCCCCGGACTTCGCATCCAACTGGCACGTGCTCGATGCGGAGGGCGACGGGGTGCCGGAGCTCTCCGGGGCTCCACCACCGGCGCAACCCGCCAGCAGCAGGGTCGCCGCGGCGACGGTGGACAGAACGATGAGCGGACGCTTGCGCACAGTGAGACCTCGGGATCGCGGGCAGGAAACTCCATCCTGCCCCATACCCCTTTGCTCGCGCTGGGAGGCGCGGCGCAACTCTTCATTCCCACCCCGGCATGGATCCGGGAGTAATCTGCTCTGATGACCTCTGAGCAGTCCGTCGAGCCCGAATCCTCGTCAGAAGAGGAATCCTCGTCAGAGGAGACTGCGAAGCCTCGCCACGCCGGGTTCGCCTACACGCTCGGCCGCAGCCTCATCACGCCACTCGCCCGTCTGGTGTACCGCCCTCGGATCGAGGGGCGCGACAACGTGCCGCTGACCGGTCCCGTCATCTTCGCGAGCAACCATCTGTCATTCATCGACTCGATCGCGATACCGGTCGCGGCCCCTCGTCCCGTCCATTTCCTCGCGAAGTCGACGTACTTCGAAGGCACCGGATTCAAAGGCTGGATGAGCAAGACCTTCTTCGAATCGATCGGCGCGATCCCGGTGCGACGCGGTGCCGGACAGGCCGCGCTGGACGCGCTCGACCTGCAACGCCAGCTCCTCGATGAAGGTCTCGCCGTCGCCCTGTATCCGGAGGGGACCCGCTCGACCGACGGCCGCCTCTACAAAGGCCGCACGGGCGTCGCGTTCCTCGCTCTGCAGACGGGCGCCCCTGTGGTGCCGGTCGGCCTCATCGGCACGGACAAGGTGATGCCGGTGGGAGCGAAGGTCCCCACCCTCAAGGAGCGCATCACCGTGCGTTTCGGCGAGCCGCTCGACCTCTCGCCGCACGGGCCCGCGACCAGTGGGCGGGCACGTCGTCTCGCCACCGATCAGATCATGGCGGCGATCCACGGTCTCTCCGGCCAGGAGCTCGCCGGCGCGTACAACGAGGCACCGGCGCAAGGTGCCATCGAGAAGATCAAGCAGGCACTCCCGCACGAGCGTCGCTGAGGCCTGTAAGCCCCAATCAGGCGAGGGCTGTGACCGTCGCCTGGTGGCGTACGGGGAAGTTCATCGAGTTCGCGATGAAGCACCACTCGTTCGCCTGGGCGTGGGCGCGCTCTGCTGCGTCGATCATCGAGGCCTCGGCGACGACGACCTCGGGCCGCAGCATCACCTCTACGAACGATCCGCCCCCCGTACCGTCTTCGCGCATCGTCCCGCTGGCCCGGTCGCGGTAGGACACCACGACGACGCCCGCGGTCACACACGCGTGCAGGTATGACAGCAGGTGGCACTCGGAGAGGGAGGCGAGCAGCAGGTCCTCCGGATTCCATCGTGAGGGATCGCCGCGGAACGGCTTGTCTGCCGAGGCGAGGAGATCGGGCTTCCCCTCGACCTCGATCGTCACGTCTCGCCGGTAGTCCCGGTATCCGGTCGTCCCGGTGCCGGTGTTGCCGGTCCACGTCGAGGTGAGCGCGTAGCGGTGTTCGCCGAGCGTGCGCGTGGTCGTCTCTGCCATCTGCTCAGTCTGTCAGGCTCCTCCGACACGACGCGAGACGCCGCACGCCCCGGGCTAGAGTTGACGGGTGCTGGAGACTCTCACCGTTCAGGATTCCGTGGAACTCGCCGTCGTCGAGCGGAGCGGATTCGTCGAATCCCGCCACGCCGGCGCGGCCGTCGTGCTCTCCCCCGACGGGGACATCGTCGGTCGCCATGGAAATGCCGATGCGCTGATCCTGCCGCGATCCAGCCTCAAGCCTCTCCAGGCGATCGCCTGCATCACCGCAGGTGCCGTCCTCGAAGGCGAGCAGCTCGCGCTCTCCACGGCCAGTCACGTCGGCACCGACCGTCACGCTTCGGTGGTACGCGACATCCTGACCGAGGGCGGGCTGACGGAAGACGACCTCCGCTGCCCGGCCACGTGGCCGAGCGACTCGGCGTCGCGAGACGAGCTCGTCCGCGAGCACGGCGAGCCGACCCGGGTGCGCATGAACTGCTCCGGCAAGCACGCCGCGATGCTCCGCGCATGCGTGGCGACGGGCTGGCCGACCGACGGGTACCTCGACCCGACCCATCCACTGCAACAGCACATCCGCGACGTCATCGAGCGCCTCACCGGCGAGAAGATCGCCCACACCGCGATCGACGGGTGCGGTGCGCCGGTCCATGCGATGACGCTGACCGGGCTGGCGCGCGCGATCCACCGCATCGGCACCGCCTCCGACCGCTCGCCCTTCGCCCTCCACCGCGTGGCCGGTTCCCTGGTCCGCGCCGTGCGGGAGAACCCCTGGACGATCGAGGGTCCGGGCCGCCCCGACACGATCGCGACCGAGAGGCTCGGCGTGTTCACCAAGTACGGCGCCGAGGGCGTGATGGTGATGGTCGCCCCCAACGGCACGACCGTGGCGCTGAAGATGCTCGACGGCGCCACTCGAGCCTCGACGATCGTTGCCGCGACCCTTCTCGCTCGGGCGGGCGGGCTGAGCGATGCCGACGTGGCCTCGCTCGCGGACGCACTTCCGCTCGCCGTGCTCGGCGGTGGGGAGAACGTCGGCTCCATCCGACCCGGCGCAGGAGTCTGACGCCCGCGGCGGCGTTCCTCGTCGCTGAGCGTCGATTCGAGGGGCCTTCTCCTCACGACAACGTCTCCGCACGGCAACGCTTCTCAGGGCATCGCTTCTCAGGGCAACGCCTCACCGAGGCGACAGCTCGGCGAGGTGGACACGTTTCGGCGCACCGGAGCCGGTGACCGACCAGGCCCGGCCTGCGTGCGGGTGTGCATACGGAGGAAGCTCCCGCGCGCCGACCAGTTGCCGGAGCTCACCGGGGTGTTCACATCGGATGAGCACCTCGCCTGCCGATCTGATGCGCTGCCACAGCGACCAGTTCCGCTGCCAGGTCTCCGCATCGGCGACCACGATGCAGCGTGTTCCCGGCGAAGTCGACTCAGATCCTGCCACCACCACCTCGCATGCGGGGTGCGCGTCACGCAGAGCGGCGATGACCGTATCGGTGCCGGCACTGACGACAGCGGTGATCGCAGACGACGGCGTCCACCGTGGCGTCTGCGATGCTCGCGGCACCCATCGGCCCTCGTCGACCCACGCCAACTGCACCTCGCGATCTCCGATCACGGCGCGCCCGGGTACGCGGTCGCGCACGAACCCCGATGCCTCTCCGCCGGCCGCCAGATGCTCGAGTCTCGTCGGCATCCGCAACAGCGCCCGACGCGGCACCAGATCGAGTACACGTCCCAACGCCCCGCTCGCCCTGGTGGCCGTCAGAACGAAGGTCGTGTCCGGAGTCGCCCGAAGCACGCGCTCCCAGCGGTGGGCGAGCTGCTGCGCGTATTCGGCCGGCAGAGCCGCCAGCATCGCATCCACGTCGTCGATCAGGACGACCGAGGGCGGACGCTCCCCGCCCTCGACCCATGCGGCGAGCACGTCCCAGGCGCCCTCGGGATCGCCGGGCATCCAGAATGCGTCATCGCATTGCGCCGCGACCGCTCTCAGCACCGAGGTCTTACCGAATCCGGGGGCGCCCAGCACCACCAGCCCCCGTTCCTCTCCGCGCCGGAGCATCTCCAGCGGCTGCGCCTGGCGACCAGGGTCATCGGCGCGACCGAGGATGATCGCATCGGGGAGGATTCCGGCCTCCGTGACGAGTTCGGCGATCGGCAGGATGGCCGGAAGCGGGGGAAGCCACGGGCTGGATGACTCGCCCGCTGCCGCCCACCGCAGACCGACACCACGAATATCGGAAGCCTCAGTCAGGGCGATGCGCATCGCGACGGGTTCCTGGTCGGATGGTCGACGCAGCAAGCCGAGACCGCGGGAACCGGCGTCTCCCGTGAGCGCGGAGGCAGCATCGGTACCGATCACGAGCCGACTGTCGGCGGCGTCGCCGACGCGCAGGCTGATGCGAAGGGGGCAGTTCGCAGCCAGGGCGTCTCTGATCACCCCGGCAGCACGCTGTGTCCCGAGAATCAGGTGCATCCCGAGGGCGCGGCCGCGGGCAGCGATATCGATGAAGACCGCACCGAGCTCGGGGTGCTCGGTCAGAAGCGCCGCGAACTCGTCGACGACGATGATCAGCCGGGGCATCGACACACCGCTGACGTCGCGCGCCCCGGCGGCGGCCAGCACCCTCTCTCGACGTCGCAGCTCGGCGGTCAGGCTGGAGACGCCTCGTCTTGCACCCTGATCGTCGAGATCAGTGATGACGGCGGCCACCTGAGGCAGTGCGCTCAGGGGTTCGAAAGCCGTTCCGCCTTTGAAATCGGCGAGCACGAACGTCACCTCGTCCGGGCCGTGCGCCGTGGCGATCGCAGTGACCCAGCTGACCAGCAGCTCGCTCTTGCCGGTCCCCGTCATCCCCGTCACGATCGCGTGCGGTCCGTCTCCCACGATGTCGACCGTGATGTTCGCGCGTTCGCCTCGGCCGATGGTCGCGACGAGCCCGCCTCCGGCCGAGGTCTGCTCGAGCTCGGAGAGCAGCACCGCGTCGGGGATCGCATCCGTCTCGTCGTCCCGACGCGCCAGCTCCGCGGAGACGGTCTCCGCTTGGGCACGCGACAGGCACTCGACAGCGACTGGCTGGCTACCTGTCGGGGTGCGCAGCGTCGCCCGCCGAGGTTCGACGATGTCGATGACCGTCGTGATTCCCGCCGGGACATCCTCCCCCACCGCGGTCAACACGATCAGGGCGTCCGCGTCCCCCCGGACGCCCGCCGCAGGACCGAGCCCGATCCGGAAAGCACCACGCCGCGCACTCCGGGCGTGGGGCAGGCTCGCCAGGCCGTGGTCAGCGAGATCAGTGTCTTCCGGATCGATGCCGATCAGCGACAGCTGGCCGGTGCCGAACCGCAGACACAGCTGCACGACAAGAGCGCGCGCTGCCGCCTCGGCCACAGGCCGCGCACCTCGAAGACAGATCCCCCCACCGATCGGCGCGGAGACCGGCGCGTCCGCGATAACACGGCATCGTTCACGGAAGTCCCGCCCGCGCGCGTCATCCGCGCCGGTGCAGCGGACCGCACTCGTCGTGTTGCCGGCACCGATGACGATCGGAGTCGTCGCGTCGACTCCCTGAGCGCCGCGCAGGGGCGCCTGTGCGATGCAGGTCGCGGCGTCGGGCCACCGCTGCCACAGGGCTTCGAGCTCGTCCTGCTGACGCTGGACCAGATCCGCTTCCGCCGCAACCCACTCGGCTTCGAGCTGCTGCTCGGTTCGTCGGCGTTCACGGCGCCGCGTACGTGTCGCGTCGAGCAGTGAGGCGCCGATCATCAACGGCCCCAATGCCGCGAAGCAGAGCGCGAGGAGGGAGCCGGTGACCAACCACATCACCACTCCCGTGGCCACCGGCACGAGGGCGGCCATGAAAGGCAGTGGAGCGCGAGGCGACGCTGCCGGAGCCGCGGGAAGCACGATCGGAGGGGATTCCATGGAATCCAGTGGACCGCATCACGGCCCGTGAAACAGGGCTGTGCACAGCGCTGGAGCGTTACTCCGCGGTGTTCTCGATTGGGGAGGACGAGTCGTCCTCTGCCGCCACCTGGACGATGATGAGGGTCACGTTGTCGCGACCGCCGTTCTCCAACGCCGCCGCAAGCATCGCGTCCACCGCGGCACCCGGATCGTCGTGCTCCCGGAGGAAATGCTGGATCCCGTAGTCGGTCAGTTCCTTGGTGAGGCCGTCCGAGCAGATGACGAATCGGTCACCGGGACGCACGTCGATGGAGACGTAATCGGGAGCTGTGAGCTCACTCGCCCCCACGGCACGCGTGATCACGTTGCTGTAGGGGTGCCCTTCAGCTTCCTCCGGGCTGAGCTTGCCCGCTGTGATCAGTTCCTGCACGACCGAGTGATCGGTGGTGATCTGGACCAGTCGATCGTCGCGAAGGAGATACACGCGGGAGTCGCCGATGTTCAGTGCGGTCCAGTGCGGCTCGTCCCCATCGGTCTCGAAGTACACCCCCGTGAGCGTGGTCCCCGTGCCCTCGTCGGTGGTCTCGGGATGCTCCGCGATGTCTCCGACAGCCAGTTCGAGCGCGTTCTCGATCGACGGTCCGTCGACCTTGCCCGAGGAGACGACGGCCTGCAACCGGGCCACCGTGCTCTGACTCGCGATCTCGCCGCCGGCATGACCGCCCATTCCGTCAGCGACGATGAACAGCGGATAGTCGGCGAGGAACGCGTCCTGATTCGTCTCCCGGCGTCGGCCTTGATCGGTGATCCCGGACCACGACAGCAGCAGCGGGCGCTGCGCAACCGTGACGCGGTGCGTCTTCGTCTCAGCCACGTGCTGCCTCCGATGGGCCTGCGGCGGGTCGGACGGTCGCAGGATACTCACAACACATCGTAGTAGAAGTCACGCGCACCTCGATCACACCCTGGCACCCGGATCGGCCGGCAGCGGGAACAGATCATCGATGATGGCGAGTTCGGCCGCGTCGGGGCGCCAGGCCTCCCCCGCGTCTGCGTTCGCCTCGACCTGCGGGACCGAGGTCGCGCCCGCGATCACGCTCGAGACCGCCGCATGCGAGAGCAACCAGCCGAACGACGCCTGGACCATCGTGATGCCGCGCTCATCGCAGAAATCGCGGAATGCTTCCAGGGCATCCCACGGTGCGTTCTCCCACACGTGGCGCCGTGTCGACATGATCCGGCTCTGCTGCGGCCCGCCGTCGCGAGTGAACTTCCCCGTGAGCAGGCCGTTGTGCAGGGGGAAATACGGGAAGAAGCCGAGTTCGTAGCGTTCCACCGCCGGCAGCACTTCCCGCTCCGCCGCCCGAGCCAGCAGGGAGTAGTGGTTCTGAGCCGAGATGAACCTGCCACTCGAGCGCGCCCTCGTCGTGAACTCCGCTTCGGCGATCTGCCACCCGGCGAAGTTCGAGTGCCCGTAGTAGCGGATCTTGCCCTCGCGCACGAGTTCATCGAGGGCATCCGTGGTCTCCGCGATCGGCGTCTCGGGATCGGGGAGATGCAGCTGATAGAGATCGATCCAGTCCGTGCGCAACCGGCGCAGCGATTCCTCGACGGCCCGACGCACGTAGCGACGAGAACCCCGGGCAGCGGGGAACGCGTAACCCATGTCGCGCTCGTGTCCGAACTTCGTCGCCAGCACCACACGGTCGCGGCGTCCCCCGAGAGCTTCGCCCATCAGCAGCTCGCTCGCCCCCGCTGCTGCTCCATACATGTCAGCGGTGTCGAAGAAGGTGATGCCGTTGGCGAGAGCCGCATCCATCACCTCGCGCGTGCCGGCAAGACTCTCCGTCATCGTCCCCGCGCGCCCGAAGTTGTTGCAGCCGAGGCCGGTGGCGGACACGAGAAGACCGGAGGCACCCACACGGCGCTGGGACGAGACCATGCCACCACGTTAGCGGCCGCTGCGGATAGACGACCACTCGGAACAGCACAGAGCCCCCGACCGAGGTCGGGGGCTCTGTGTCAGAAGGTCACACCGTCAGACCATCACGCCGGAGGCTGTGTGGGATCGGTCGGCGGGGACGCCGGGGTTGCGGGAGGAGCCGGCGGAGCAGCGGGCGGAGCCGTCGGCGGTGCGGGCGGAGCCGTGGGCGGTGCCGTGGGCGGTGCCG
>NZ_SSDK01000023.1:0-3991 GCF_004794435.1 Microbacterium sp. K27 | reverse complement strand
GACCCGCAGGCGTCCTCACCCTCTCGCTGCTCGGCGCCGGGGCGGGAGCCGGGGAGAACGTTGCCGGAGCCGGTGCGCCCGTCGCGAGCGACGGCGGCGCCGCCGACACCATGGAGCCGGCTCCAGATGGCTCTGCCTGCTCCGTCGCAGCCGCCGCGGCCGAGCGGTGCGCACCGATGACGCCTCCGGAAAGGCGCGCACTCGGGACGTACTCGGCCGGCGCGTCGCGATGCACCGGCGTCGCCAGTGACGGCAGCGGAGCCTTCTCCTCGTGTACGGGCGTCTTCACGCGCTTGCGCGCGATGCGCATGCGTTTCGCATCGTAGGGATTCAACCCGCCGCGCACGTCGACGAACCAGGTCGCGGCAGCGAGATCGAGCCAGCCGCGTCCTCGCCGTTCGATGTCGAACAGCGGGGAGAGCATGATCACCAGCACCGGACCGATGACCGGGACGATGAGCGAGGCGTAGGCGACGAGGAAGCGGACCACGGCTCCGCGCCAGAAACCGGGGCGCTCGAGGGTCCGGACGTTCACCGAGCGGATGCCGCAGATCGCCTTGCCGAGCGTCACTCCCTTGCGTCCGTGCAGGACGAGCTGGACGACGATATAGGCGATCATCAGGCCCTGCGATACGGCTGCCGCGACGATGAGCCACACCAGGTCACCGCGGGCGAAGAACCTCTCGGCGTCGAACTGCCCTGCGACCACCTGCGCGAGAACCGGGGTGAGCGCGACGATCGCCGGGAGCGCGATGAGCACGGCCACCGCCCACTCGATCAGCGCGGCGAGCACGCGCGGCCCTCGCCCTGCTGTGCGGAGCCCGAGGGCCTCCGCGTACGCAGGATCCGGGCGTCCGTGCGCGTCGAGCCCTTCGACCTCGGGAGCGTGGTCGTCGATCTCCCAGATCACTCCTGCTCTCCCTCGACCTCGTCGACGGCGTGCGCGGTGTCGAGCAACGGCAGGTCGCTCTTGCCGACCAGTCGCGACGCGATCACGTGCTCCACCAGGCGCGCACGTCTGTTGGTCGCGAAGCTGCGTTGTCCGCCGCGCATTCCGGGCACACCGATCCGGTCGAACTTGTCGCACACGTTGTCGAGCTTGCGGTTGAAGCGGGTGACGGTCCAGCCGAGGCGCTCCGCGGCCTTCGCCGACGTCGGGATCTCGCTCATACCCGTACCGTCCCTGCGCAACTGCGGCTCCGCCAGCGCGAGGATGAGGAGCTTCTGGCTGAGGGTCAACGGGACGTCGCCGATCGTGGAGGCACCCCCGTCGTCGTGCTCGCGCCTGGTCGCACGGAACGTCGGCTCCGCCGCGTGCAAGGTGAGTTCGTAGGTCGTCGGTCCTGCGCTGAACACGACGGTCGTGGTCTCGAAGACCAGCGGAAGGCGGGCACCGGGAGCGAGCCAGGCCTGCACGCCACCGGCCGAATCGGTCACGGTCGCCGTGAGTCGCGTGCCGACGTTCGACAGCCACCACAACCCGTCGGCGTCGGTGATCTCCAGGAAGTGCCGGTGCAGGAACAGGTTGTCGTCGAGCTCGAGATCTCCCTCGCGCCCGACGATGAACCGCCCGCCCCGACGGACCGGGAAGTACTCCCCCGCGAACTCGACGGTCACGCCGCCTTCACCACTCACTCCACGCACCCCCGCACGGTCTCGGACGCGCGCCCGTCGTCGCGTCGCAGCATCACATCGATGCAGACGGTCCCCGCCGCGGCGGGCACCGTGGCGGTCGGATCCGGCGTCTGCTGGGGATCGACCTCGCCCGAGACCGCCACCGGGGTCCAGATGTATGAATCGCCGTCGAGCGGGCTCGGGTTCGTCCAGGTGAAGACCACCTGTTCGCCCTGTCGCGTCCCGGCGAGCTCCGTCACCTTCGGCACCACGTCCGTTCCGACGTCCTTCGGATCGACGGCTTCCGCGGTCTCCTGCGGTTCGGGCGCGATACCCGCGACCAGGAGGTTGAGTCCGACGATGCCGCCGATCACGAGCACGACTCCCGCGGCGGCGAGGGTGATCCACAGCCCCTTCCGACTGCGGGGCGGCTCGGGTGCGACCGGGGCCTCGACGGGCGCTCCGGGAACCATCGTCGGCGGCACGGCGGCGTCCGGGGCCACGACCATCGGCGCACGGGCGATGGTCCGGTCGTCGGCGCCCGGCACGGTCGGAGGTGCAGCAACGGGAGACGGCGTGCGCAGCTGCGTCTGCTCGACCGCCGTTTCCTGGGCGGCCGGGGCGTCGAAGCGCGGCACCCCCTGCAGCGCGGCCGGAGGCTCCTTCCGCTGCGTCGTCGCCGACGGACGGGTGAACGAGGCCATGTCGGGATCGATACTGACGATCTCCCGCACCCGGGTGAGACCGTCGCCGTCGTCGTCGAGGTCTTCCACCGGCGGGTGATCGTCGACGATGTCGATCGGGGTCACCGAGTGGGAGAGCTCGATCTGCACCTTCTGCAGCGCTCGCGCGAACGCCACGGCGCTCGGGAAGCGATCGTCGGGATTCTTCGCCATCGAGCGCTCGAGGAGTCGTTGCAGGCTCTCCGGGGAGTCCGGCCGCTTCAGAGACGGCAGGGCGGCGCGCTCGATGCGCTCGATGAGGTCGGCACTGGAGTTCCGTTCCCCGGGGCGCTCGAACGGTGATCGTCCGGCGAGCAGGGTGTACAGCGTCGCCCCCAGCGCCCACACGTCCGTGCGCGGCCCGCTCTGGGGCGGCTCGGCGAACGACTCCGGTGGCGACCACGGGATCGACATGCCCGACGCCTCACCCGTCGCGCCCGTCGTCGACGCGATGCCGAAATCGGTGAGCGCCGGCCGGTTGTACTCGGTGACGAGGATGTTGGCGGGCTTGATGTCGCGGTGCAGCACGCCTGCGCGGTGCGCCGTCTCGACAGCGCCGGCCACCTGCACGCCGACCCGGAGAGCCTCGGCGACGGAGAACGGGTCCTTCCGTGCGCGCAGCTGGAGGTTCGGCCGCGGGCAGTACTCCATCACCAGATAGGGGCGCCCGTCGCCCGCGACCCCGGCCTGGTAGATCGTGACGATCGCGGGGTGCGTCGAGAGCATGGCCATGACGTTCGCCTCATCGGCGAACTCCTGCGCGGCGCCGCTCGAGATGCGATCGGCGAGCAGGACCTTCACCGCGACGCGGCGGCGAGGCATCTCCTGCTCGTAGAGGAACACGTCGGCGAAGCCACCGGTGCCCAACGGCTCCACATAGGTGAAGCCGGGAAGATCCGGCGGCGGCGACGGGCGACGCGTCACGGGAGATCCTCGAAGGCGACGGTCACGCCGTCGCCGAGGTCGACGACATCGCCGGAGAGCACCAGCGTCTGCTCCCCGGGGTGCAACCGCACGGGGTCGGCGCCCGGGCGCAGGAGCGTGGACCCGTTGGTGGTGTGCAGGTCGATGACCACCACCGTGTCGCCTTCCGGCCTGACCTCGAGATGGCTGCGTGAGATGTCCTGCTGGGGGCTCTCGACGGCGATCAGGTGCGGGAGGTTCGCCCCGCTGGCACGTGTCGACCGTGGCCGGCGCCCGATGATCACGGTGCGGTCGAGGGCGGCCACCTGACCGGTGGAGAGCCGGATGCGGCCGACCGAGGCCACGGCCGGCGTCGGCGCCACATCGAGCACCTCCGTCGGCGCGTCGTTCGCGACCGGCGGCTGCTGGCGGAGAGCACGGAGGTCCGCTGCCGAGACGGTGGCGCCGTCGTGGTCGCCCTCGACGGGGACCGGCACCACCGGTGCCGCCCCGCCGACCGAGTGCACAGTGGCACCCCACAGCTGGTCGAAGTCGTCGTCGACCGGTGGCGCGAGCGTCACCTCCGTGGGCGGCAGGAAGGCGTCTTCGATGAGGGGAAGCGGCTCCTCGGCCTCGGGCTCCGGCACGACCGGCTCGAGTGCGGGCTCCGGCTCGGGTGCGGGCTCCGGCTCGGGTGCGGGCTCGGGCTCGGGTGCGGGCTCGGGCTCCGCTTCGGGCTCCGGCACGACCGG
>NZ_SSDK01000022.1:0-44928 GCF_004794435.1 Microbacterium sp. K27 | reverse complement strand
CCGCTGACAACGCCACGCCGGCGTGGCGGGCGCCGGTGTGGCGTTGTCAGCGGCGGCATCCGTCGCCGACTGAGCGGCGACCTCTGCGGCCTCGGCGGACGGCACGGCGTCGTTCGACGCGGGTGCCGACTGGTCCTGGGGGTTGTCTTCGTTCATGGTGTGTGCTCCTTCGACGACCATTTCAGAATGACGCCTGTATCTGTGCGTTCCTTATGCCGAAGATGAGTTTCAGCTATGGCCTTAGCCTGTTCTTCATGAGTGTCATTCCCGGCGCATGGCGTCGTACAGCAGCGGGTGCAGGTCTGCTCGCTGCGGACGGAACCGTCGCGCCCACCATCTTCGCAGAGATGTCGGCAGCAGCGGCCCGAACCGGAGCGATCAATCTCGGTCAGGGTTTCCCCGACGAAGACGGTCCCGCAGCGGTGCTGGAGGCGGCGCGACAGGCCATCGCAGATGGAGCGAACCAATATCCTCCCGGTCGCGGAACCCCGGATCTCCTCGACGCCATCAGCGCTCATCAGCGTCGCTTCTACGGGTTGACCGTCGATCCCACACGCGAGGTGATCGTGACGGCCGGGGCGACGGAAGCGCTGACCGCGACACTGCTGGCGCTGATCGACGGCCCGGACGACGAGGTGGTCGTGTTCGAGCCGTACTACGACTCCTACGCCGCGGCCGTGGCTCTCGCGGGGGCGCGCCTTCGCACCGTCCCGCTGCGGGCCCCGGACTTCCAGCCCGACCTCGACCGACTCGCGGCAGCGGTGACCGACCGCACCAGGATCATCCTGGTCAACGACCCGCACAACCCCACGGGCGCGGTGTTCGGGCGCGAGGTTCTCAGCGAGGTGGTGCGTCTGGCGGAGAGGCACGACGCGATCATCGTCACCGACGAGGTGTACGAGCACCTGGCCTTCCATGCGCCGCACACGCCGATCGCGACCCTCCCCGGAGCGGCCGAGCGCACACTGACCATCTCGTCCGCCGGCAAGACCTTCTCCACGACGGGATGGAAGATCGGCTGGGTGCACGGGCCGGCCGCGCTCATCACGGCCGTGCTGACGGTGAAGCAGTACCTCACGTATGTGAACGGCTCCCCCTTCCAGCCTGCCATCGCTGTGGGGCTGCGGATGGACGACGCGTACTTCGCGGATGCGGCCGCCGCGCTCGCGCGAAAGCACGAGATCCTCGGAGCCGGGTTGAGGGAGGCCGGATTCACCGTGCACGCCCCGCAGGGCGGCTACTTCACCGTCGCCGATGCGACCGCACTGGGCGGCGCGGACGCCGCAGCGTTCTGCCGCGCTCTGCCGGAACGCGCGGGCGTCGTCGCGATCCCGCTCACGGCCTTCGTCTCCGAGGCGCACTGGGGCGAGTACTCGGGCCTGGTGCGCTTCGCGGCCTGCAAGCGCGTCGACGTGCTCGACGAGGCGGCTGCGCGTCTCGCAGGCTTCTCCGCCTGACTGCGGATCAGGAGGGAGCCCCGGGGGCGACCGCTCCGCCGGGGACGGTGTCATGCGGCACGACCGCGTAGCGCCGCACCCGCAGCGACGGGTTGGTCGCCCGCACGCGCGCGATCGTCTCCCCCTCCACCACGGCGACCGCGATCCCGGGAGCAGTGCCCACACCGGCGAGGATCACGCCCTGCGGATCGATGACCTGCGAATGTCCAACGCCGATCGGAGTCGGGTGGTCCGCGGCGATCACATAGACGGTGTTCTCGATCGCACGGGCGGCGAGCAGCGTGGTCCAGTGATGCTCCTTGAGCGGTCCTCTGACCCACTCCGCCGGCACGACGAGGGCGTCGGTCTGCGCATCGACGAGCGAACGGGCCACCTCGGGGAAGCGGAGGTCGTAGCAGGTCATGAGTCCGAAGCGCAGACCGCCGAGGTCGAAGGTGGCCGCTGGGCCCAGCTCACCCGGTTCGACCCAGTCGGACTCCCGCTGCCCGAATGCGTCGTACAGATGCTGCTTGCGGTACACGGCGAGTATGCCGTCGCCGCGCACCGCCACGACGGAGTTCCGCACCCGCTCACCGTCCGCGGCCCGCTCCGCGAGACCGGCCACGATCACGACGGCGTACTCGGCGGCCAGAGCGGCCAAGGTCGCGACGAACTCCCCATCGAGGTCCTCGGCGTTTACCGCGAGGCTCTCGTCCAGAGGATCGACGAAGTAGCTCGAGTACTCCGGGAACACGACCAGCTTCGCACCACGCGCGGCGGCATCGGCCGTCAATTCCGCGATCCGCTCGCGGTTGTCGGCTCGGGATGCGGTGGGCGCGAACTGGCACACGGCGACGGGGACGGCTGCGATCTCGGACATGACTCCATCCTCTCGCATCGACACGCCCGGGACGTCGCCCCGATGCCCTCTCGATTCGACCGACTCCGGAATCCGTGATAAGTTTCTTCTTGTGCCGCGGGGTGGAGCAGTTCGGTAGCTCGCCGGGCTCATAACCCGGAGGTCGCAGGTTCAAATCCTGTCCCCGCAACAAATGAAAGGCCCCCTGACTCGGAGAAATCCAGGTCAGGGGGCCTTTCGCTTTGCTTCGGGTGCGACGCACTCGATCGGATTCGATCGAGTGCGTCGCACCCGGCTCAGATCAGGTCGGCCACCAGACGTTCGATCCGGGCGCGGATGTCGTCCCTGATCGGTCGCACGGCGTCGATCCCCTGTCCGGCAGGATCGTCGAGCTCCCAGTCCTCGTAGCGCTTTCCCGGGAAGAACGGGCAGGCATCGCCACAGCCCATCGTGATCACGACATCGGAGGCCTGCACGGCTTCGGTGGTCAGCACCTTGGGCGATTCCGCCGTGATGTCGACACCGAGCTCGGCCATGGCTTCCACCGCGACCGG
The DNA here is from genome assembly GCF_004794435.1 of Microbacterium sp. K27. Taxonomy (NCBI): domain Bacteria; kingdom Bacillati; phylum Actinomycetota; class Actinomycetes; order Micrococcales; family Microbacteriaceae; genus Microbacterium; species Microbacterium sp. K27. The sequence continues at coordinate 42,079 of NZ_SSDK01000022.1, read as the reverse complement.
GTTGATCTGATCCGCGGGCAGGGAACCGGCAGAGCGCACGTCGATCCGATCCCCCGCGATGTCACGCAGGAAACCCGCGGCCATCTGCGAGCGGCCGGCGTTGTGCACGCAGACGAACAGGACGGAGGGCTTGACGGGTACGTCGGTCATCGGATGCTCCTCGCGGGCGTGCTGTCGGAATTCTCTGCGGCGTGATCGGCGGTTGCCGGAATCAACTCCATTCTCGCCCGAACCGTGCCGACCTGGACGAGGGGATTCCCACAGCAGCCGCCGCCTTCGCCATCGAAGTCACCCGATCCCCCGCAGACACCCGTCGCAGGCAGGGTGAGCTGCGTGCTCCGCGCGGCGATCAGGTCGCCCGCGAGCTGTGCGGCGACGCTGCGTGCCTGCTCGAATCCCGTGAGCGCCAGGAATGTGGGCGCACGCCCGTAGCTCTTCGCGCCGATGATGTAGAAATCGTCTTCCGGCTGGGTGAGCTCGACCGCCCCTGTCGCCCCGACCGACCCGCAGGAGTGGACGTTCGGGTCGATGTCCGCGGCGATGCCGGCCACCGCCTCCAGAGTGGGGTCCCATGCCACACGCACCTCCGAGAGCATGCCGAGGTCGGGACGGAATCCCGTCAAGGCGAACACGTGCGAGACGCCCCTCACCGCACCTCCGCTGTCCGCAATGATCGTGAGACCCTCTTCGTCCGCGCGGAACTCCGCGACGCGGAACCCCTGGATGACATCGACGAGACCGGACTCGATGACTTTTCGAGCCCGCGCGCCCAACGCCGCGCGCTCGGGAAGCGCATCGCCCGTTGCGCCACCGAGCAGGCGGGACGCCGCCTTTCCCCGGCGCATCAGCCACGAGACCCGTGTACCGGGGTGTCGTCGCGCCAACGCGGTCAGGCGCAGCACGGTGTGCGTGGCCGAGTGCCCGGACCCGATGACGGCCACGTGCCGCCCGGCCTGGGCCGTGACATCATCCGGGATCCGATAGGAGATATGCGAGGCGAAGCCTGTCTCGCCGATCGCGGGGAGCCCCTCGGCTCCGGCCGGATTGGGGCGACCCCAGGTACCGCTCGCATCGACGACGGCTCGTGCACCGATCCGGAGTTCTTCGCCATCCGCGCCGATCGCATGAACGACGAAGGGCTGTCCTGCGCGACCGCTCTCGACCACACGGTCCCGCCCCTTGCGCGCGACGCCGGTGACCGTCGTCGAGTAGCGGACCCGCTTCCCCAGCACCTCAGCGAGGGGCGCGAGATACCGCACGATCCACTCCGCGCCGGTCGGATACCCGTCCGTCGGAGGGGTCCATCCCGAGGGTTCCAGCAGGCGACGGGAGGCCGCATCGGTCAGCTCGGGCCAGCGGGAGAACAAGCGCACGTGCCCCCACTCGGAGACCGCGGTGGCGGGGCTCGACCCACGTTCCAACACGATCACATCGCACCCGCGCTCGGTGAGGTGTGCGGCGACGGCTAGCCCCTGGGGGCCTGCGCCGATGACGACGACGGGAAGCTCGGACATCACGTTCCTTACATTGATGAACTTCGATATGAACACAGTGCGTGATCTATCGATGTTTGTCAATACGTGGATAGCATGGCCCTATGACCATCCCTGCCACGATCGACGCCGGCACCTCCTGCTGCGTACCGCGCATCACCTCGACCATCAGCACCGAGGAGGCCGAGAAGGTGGCGCGCGTGTTCAAGGCGCTGGGAGATCCGACCCGTGTGCGTCTGCTCTCCCTCATCGCCGCCGGTGACGGCGGGGAGGCGTGCATCTGCGATCTCACGGAGCCCGTCGGGCTCTCTCAGGGCACCGTTTCCCACCACATGAAGATCCTCTCCGACGCAGGACTCGTCAGGCGCGAGCAGCGTGGACGTTGGGCGTACTTCTCCCTCGACGTCGAGGCCATCGACGCCGCCTCCGCCGCACTTCGGCCCGCCTGACCGAGGAAGGTCCACCGGACAGACGCGAATGGGCGCCCCCGGAGGGACGCCCATTCGATGCGGATGTCTCGAATCAGTTGCCTGCGGCGGAGTCGAGCTCGATCAGCTTCTGCACCGCTGCGGTGAGACGCTCGTCCGCCTCGGCGAACTTCGCGAGGTCTCCCGCCTTCAGTGCCGTCTCACGGTCGACCAAGGCAGACTGCGCAGCCGCCAGCGCCTCCGCCTCGGCCCCCGTGGGCTGCGTGGGCTCCGTCGTCGGCACCTCGCCGGTATCAGGCACCTGAGCGTCCGGATCGGGTTCGACCGTGTCATCGCCGCCGGTTGCACCGGAGTCACCGCCGAAGAGGGTATCGAGGGCTTCGGTGAGCGTGTTCTCGAAGGCCACGCGGTCACCGAAGGCGACCAGCACCTTCTGCAGTCGAGGCAGCTGCGTCCCCTCGGACGACTGCACGTACACGGGCTGCACGTAGAGCAGACCGCCACCGACGGGCAGTGTCAGCAGGTTGCCGTAGATGACCTCGGACTCCCCCTGCTGCAGCAGGTTGAGCTGAGGCACCACGGACGTGTCCGAGTTGTAGGTGTTCTGCACCTGACCGGGGCCGGGGACGGTCGTGTCGGTGTCGATCTCGAGCATGCGCAGCTGGCCGTAACCCTCTGCCTTCTTGCCCTTCTCCGAGCCGGCGTCCGAATCGACCGCGAGGTAGCCCATCAGCACGTCACGGCTTCCACCCGCGCCCTGCGAGTTCGGGATGAACGTCGAGAACATCGAGAATCTCGGAGTGTCCTGCCCCGGCATCTGCATGGTCAGGTAATACGGCGGCTGCAGCATCGATTCGCTGCGCGGGTCGTTCGGCGTCTGCCACCGGTTGTCCTGCTGTGCGAACGATCCGGCCTTGTCGACGTGGTAGACCCCGAGGATGTCACGCTGCACCTTGAACAGGTCGGTCGGGTAGCGCACGTGGCTCATGAGCTCGCCGGACATCTCGCTGATCGGCTTCACCGTCGACGGGTAGACCTTCTGCCAGGTCTTCAGCACCGGGTCCTCGTCGTCCCACGCGTAGAGCGTCACGGAGCCGTCGTAGGCGTCGACCGTCGCCTTGACCGAGTTGCGGATGTAGTTGATGTCGTCGATGGCGAGCGTCGGCGACGGGATGTTGGAGTCGGCGATCGCATCCGACAGGCTCACGCTCGTCGAGTACGGGTACGTCTGACTCGTGGTGTAGCCGTCGACGATCCAGACGATGCGGCCGTCCACCACGCTCGGGTACGGGTCGCTGTCGAGCTCGAGGTACGGCGCCACCTTCTGGACGCGCGTCTTGGGATCGCGGTCGTAGAGGATCTGCGAGTCCTCGTTCACCAGGTTCGAGAACAGGATCTGCTCGGACTGGAACTTCAGCGCGTAGAGGAGCTTCGTGAACGTGTCACCGATCTTCGGACCACCGTTCCCCTCGAACGTGGTCTTCGTCTCGCTCGAGCCGTCCTTGCCGCGCGGGTAGTCGATCTCCGCAGGCTCCGACCCCTCGGGGGCGCCGACGATCGAGTACTCGGGCGAGTTCTCGCCGAAGTACACGCGCGGCTCGAAGTTCTCGCGGTCCGACAGGAACCCGGAGGTGGGGATGCCGCGCTCGAGGAACACCGGTTCGCCGTCCGTGGTGCGCTGGTTTCCGGCGGCGGCGACGAGGCCGTAGCCGTGGGTGTAGACCGCGACGCGGTTGTTCCAGTTGTCGCCGTCGCCGAGTCCGGACATGTCGAGGTCGCGCACGGAAACCACGGTGTCCTGCATCTTCCCGTCGATCTCGTACCGGTCGACGTCCATCGTCGTCTGGAACTGGTAGTACCCGCGGTACTGCTCGAGCTGGCGTACCGTCGGCGGGATGACCTTCGGGTCCATGATGCGCGTCGAGGCGGTGGTCTCGGCGTCGGCGCGCAGCTGCCCCGCCTCTGCGTCGGTCTTGGCGGCGAAGGGCGTGGTCTCGAGGTCCGCGACCCCGTACGCCTCCTTCGTGCCGTCGATGTTCCGCTGGTAGTACTCGGCCTGGTAGGCGTTCTGGTTCGGCTTCACCTGGAAGGTGGTGACCACCCACGGGTATCCCACGCCGACGACGAGCGACGCCACGATGAGCAGCGCCGTCGCGGCCAGCGGGAAGCGCCAGCGGCCGATGACGGCGGTGACGAAGAAGAGGATCGCGACGACGGCGGCGATGATCGCGAGGATCGCGAGACCCGGGATCGTCGCGTTCACGCCCGTGTACGCCGCGCCCGTGATGCGGTCGTCGGGCTCGACGAGCGTCTTGTACTGATCGAGCCAGAGGCTCGCCGCCTGCACCAGCAGGTAGAGGCCCGCGATGACCGCGAGCTGGATGCGTGCGGGCTTCGAGATGCGCAGCTCACCCTGGCCGATGCGCACCGAGCCGTACAGGTACGACACGAGGGCGGTGACCAGGAGCGAGAGCAGCAGAACGGCCGAGATGAAGGCGAGCAGGATCGTGTAGAACGGCATCGCGAACATGTAGAAGCCGGTGTCGATGCCGAACTGCGGGTCGACGTCGGACGTCGCCACACCGTTGGCCCAGAGCCAGACGGTCTTCCACTGCCCCGCGGCCGCGAAGCCGGCGAACAGTCCGAAGAAGATGGGCATGCCCCACATCGCCAGGCGACGCAGCGGTTCGATGACCTCCTGGTACCGATCCAGCTGCGAGCTGAGTCGCACGTACACCGGACGCAGGCGGTACGCGAGTTGGATGACGACGAACAGCGGAACGGCCATCCCGAGGAAGCCGACCACGAACATCACCGCCGTGGCGATCCACTGCGTCGTGAGGACGCCGGTGAAGCCCACCTGGTCGAACCAGAGGAACTCGGTGTACAGGGAGGCGAACACGAAGAACACCGCGATCAAGGCGGCGATGATCACCAGGGAGATGCCGAGAATGCGTCGTGAGGTTCGAGGCGTGGCCGGGTTCGGAGCTGAAGGCGAGGAGGTCACCCCACCATCCTAGGCATCGCTCACTGTGGGCAGGCTGTCATCCCGGTCACGGCGAGGTCACGGCCGCACATGTGTGTTCAGCTCCCGGCGCGTTCGCAGGTCGGAAGAGCGGCGACGTCTCCGTCGTCCGCGATGACCTCGAGCGCGGCGAGAGACTCGTCGAGCGTCGCGGTGCGGATGACCTGGAGCCCGTCCGGCACATGCCCGACGACCTCATCGCAATTGGCCTCGGGAGCGAGGAAGTACTCGGCACCCGCGTCCCTGGCACCGTAGAGCTTCTGCCGGATGCCGCCGATAGGCCCGACGGTGCCGGCCGCGTCGATCGTGCCGGTACCGGCCACGTCCTTCCCGCCGTTGAGCTCGCCCTCGGTCAGCGTGTCGATGATGCCCAGCGCGAACATCATCCCGGCGCTGGGGCCGCCGACGTTGTCGAGCTGGATCGTGACGTCGATCTCGAAGTCGTAGTCGGTGCGGAGCGTGATGCCGATGAGCCACAGGGTCGCGTCGCCCTCGGTGTGCTTCTCCGGAGTGATCTCGACGGTCTGCTCGGCTCCGGCGCGCAGCACGGTGAGCTGCACGGGGGCTCCCTCGGCGGCCTGGATCGCCTCGCGCAGCTGCGTCGCAGAGGTGACCGGCGTGCCGTCGATCGCGGTGATCACATCGTCGGCTTCGAGGATGCCGGCGGCCGGGGAGTCGGCGACGGCGTCGACGACGACGACCTGAGCACCGGTGTCGTATCCGAGCTCGTTCAGCGCAGCGGCCGTCGCCTCGTGCTGCGAGTCCACCATCAGCGTGGCGTTGCGCTCGTCGCGCTGCTCACTCGTCACCCCCTGCGGGAACACCGTGTCGAGCGGGACGACCGCCTTGGACGAGTCCATCCACGCCAGTGCCAGCTCGAACCAGCTCGGTGTGCGCTCGCGGTTGCCGACGACCTGGACCGTCGTGAGGTCCAGAGTGCCCGCGGTCTCGAAGGTCTCGGCGCCCTCGACGCTGATCAGCGGAACCTGCTCGCCGTCCGCTCCCTCCGCAGTGCCGAGGGTGTCGTACACCGGGCCCGGCCGCTGGATCACGTAGGGCGACGGCAGGAACGTCAGCACGACCAGGGCGATGAGCGCGACGATCAGCGCCCAGACTCCGAGTCCGAGCTTCCCAGACCGCGTTCGATCCACTGCATTCCTCCGTCGTTCGCGAGCGGCGTACACCGATCTGCCCGCATCGGGTTCGCGCGCAGAAACCTGTGACTAGCGTAGAGGCCACGGCAACAGAAGTGCTGAGAGGGCGAGCGACATGGCAGACAACGACCCGACACCCGAGGACTTCCAGGAATTCCTGCGGAAGATGCTCTCGAATCAGGGCGGCGGGGACATCGACCCCGAAGCGCTCCGGGGCGCCTTCGAGGGGATGGACGGCTTCACACTCGATCCCGCGATGATGCAGACGATCATGTCGCAGCTGCAGGGCGCCTTCGGTGGCGACCCCTGGGAGAACGCGCTGCGCCAGGCCCTGTTCATCGCCAACCGCGACGGGCAGGGTGTGACCGACGGTTCACGCACCTCGCTCGCCGATTCCTTCGCGCTGGCGAATCTGTGGCTCGGCGAGGCGACGACGATCTCGGAGCTCTCCGAGACACCGACAGCGATGACCCGCGGCGAGTGGGTCGAGAAGACGCTGCCGGTGTGGAAGGAGATCGCCGACCCGGTGTCGACGAGCATCGCGGACGCGCTGACCTCCGCCCTGGACACGCAGGTGCCGGAGGAGATGCGCGACGTCGTCCAGGGGGCAGGCAAGCTGATGCGAGGCCTGGGCGGCTCGGTGTTCGCCGCGCAGTTCGGTCAGGTGCTCGGCAACCTCTCGCTCGAGGTGGTCTCCGGAGGCGATGTCGGCATCCCCGTGCTCCCCGCGGGGACGGCGGCCGTCATCCCGCAGAACCTCACCGCGTTCGGCGAAGGTCTCGAGATCCCCGAAGACCAGATCGCGCTCTACCTCGCCACCCGCGAGCTCGCGTACGCGCGGCTCTACCGGCACGCGAAGTGGCTCCACCTGCACGTGATGGCGCAGATCACGGACTTCGCGCGCGGAGTCACCGTCGATGTGGACGCGCTGGAAGACGTGGCCAGCCGCCTCGACCCCTCCGACCCCGAGGAACTGCGCGCGGCGATCGAGGGCGGCGCTCTCCTCCCCGTGCAGAGCGAGGCGCAGCGCGAGGCGCTCACCCGACTCGAGAACCTCATCGCGACGATCGACGGCTGGGTGGACGTGGTGACAGCCGAGGCGACCTCGCGGCTGCCCGACGGTGCCCGCATCGCGGAAGCCGCTCGACGCCGACGTGCCGTCGGCGGCCCTGCGGAAGACGCACTCGGCGCACTGGTCGGGCTCAAGCTGCGCCCCCGACGCATACGCGAAGCCTCCGCGATGTGGCAGGCGGTGACCGACGCCGTCGGCATCAGCGGACGCGACTCGCTGTGGGACTACCCCGACCTGATGCCGACGGCCGAGGACATCGACGACCCGAGCGGACTCGTCGCCCGGCTGCAGGCGGCTGAGCGTGGCGAACAGCCGGTGGCCGACGAGTTCGATGAAGCACTGGCCCGCCTGCTCGACGGCGACGACTTCTCGGCCGACGAGCCCGCAGCGGGAACCACGGATGAGGCGGACGGAGACGGCGACGCGGCCCCGGAGGGCGACCGACCGGTCTGAGGCAGGGTGCGGGCGTCCGAGGATGCCCGCACCTCTCCTCCCCCGCTCGACGAACGTCGGCGAGTTGTCCACGGATGCCCGGTTGCGGCCCCGCGATGCCGCCATCCTCTCCACAATCGGAGAGATGCCGCTCACCCCTCCGCTCCTTACACGTCTGCACCCGAGCTCTCCCCTGCTGTGGCGCGACGAGCACACCCTTCAGCTCGGCGATGACGGCGGTCTGCGCATCGATGCGGAGGACCCCTGGGTGGAACCGCTTCTCAGCCGGTTGCGCTCCGGTTTCCGGCGGGGTTCCTTCGACGTGATCGCGCACGCGGCCGGCGCTCCGCGGGAGGCGGCACGCACACTCCTCGCGCGTCTCGACGACGTGCTCCTCGACGATGTCGATGCGGCACGCCCTGCCTGGGTCGAGAACATCGGCATCGCCGACGGCCGGAGCGAGTACCGGATGCGCGAGGCGCTCTCCGACGAAGGCATCGAACTCGTGGAGATCGGTCACCGGCCCGGCGTGGCCATCGTGCTCGTGAACGGCGTGTCCGCGGCACTGCAGTTCGCCCGCTACCTGCGCGAGGACGTCGCGCACCTACCGGTCGCGTTCGACCCCGGCCGCGTGACCGTCGGGCCACTCGTGGTCCCCGGTGTGTCCGCCTGTCTCGCGTGTCGCGACGCCCATGCCCGAGACCTCGACCCGGCCTGGCCACTGCTGCACACGCAGATGATCGGTCGTGATCCGGGCCCGATCCGCGCCGCGCAGGTCGCTGAAGCCGGGCGGCTCGCCGCGCTGCTCCTCGCCGACGACGAAGGTGCGTCCGGGAGGATGGTGCGGATCAGCGCGGACGGTTCCCGCGAGTGGCGTCCGGTGTCGTTTCACGAAGAATGCCGGTGCCGCGGCCCGTGGTCCCCATCTCAGCGAGGAACCGCGACGGAGAGCGTTCCCCCCGACCCGCCGATCTCGACCACGACAGCGCCAGCGTACGGGCGGCGCGCGTGACGCCCACGTAGGCCAGTCGCCGCTCCTCGTCGATCGCCTCGAACGTCGTCGCATACGAGATCGGCAGCGATCCCTCCGCCCATCCGGCGAGGTACACGTGCGGCCACTCCAGCCCCTTGGCGGCATGCAGGGTCGACAGCGTGACGGTGCGCATGGTCGGCTCGTGCTGGTCCTTCGCCCGCGCCATCAGCGCGTCGCTGAAGCTTCGCAGATCCGCCTCGGGCCCCGCCTCCTCCGCGAGCCGGAGGATGGCACGTCGCGCCTCCCATCCGCTGCGCTGCGCTCCCCCTGCCGCCGGCGGCTCCTCTGTGAGACCGAGCTCGCGAAGCACCCGCTCCACCCCGGGGAGGAAGCCCTGCTCGCTGGGAGCCACGGCGGCGGCCCGGAGCGCGAGGATCGCCTGACGAACCTCCGGCATGGCGAAGAAGCGTGTGCCGCCCAGCACCGACGTCGCGATGCCCTCGGCGGCGAGCGCCTGCTGCAGAACCGCGGACTGCGCGTGCGCCCGGTAGAGGACTGCGATCTCCGAGGGGGAGGCACCCGCCTCGATGCGGGCGGAGATGGCCGCAGCGATCCCCGCGGCCTCCTCACCCTCGGTGTCGTAGGCGGTGATGGTCGGCGCATCCGCGGTGAACTGCTCCCGGGCCGGCACGAGCTCCAACGCGCCGGGGCGGCCGTGCATCAGGGCGTTGGCTGCGGTGAGGATCGGCGGTTGCGAACGGTAGTTCGTCTCCAGCCGCACGACCGTCGCGTCCGGGTGGCGGCGCTCGAACTCGAGCAGGAACCGCTGCTCGGCCCCCGCGAACGAATAGATGGTCTGGCTGGCATCACCGACCACGCAGATGTCGTGGCGATCGCCCAGCCAGAGCTCGAGCAGCCGGTTCTGCAACGGCGAGACGTCTTGGAACTCGTCGACCGTGAAGTGCCGGTACTGCTCGTGGACGGATGCGGCGACCCGGGGCTCCGCCTCCAGCATGCCCGCGCAGGCGAGGAGCACGTCTTCGAAGTCGAGCTGACGACGATCGTCCTTCAGCGCTTCGTAGCCCCGCATCAGTTCGATCAACTGGCCCGCATCGACACCGCTGATCGGACGCCCGAGTGCCGCGTACTGGTCGATCGACAGCATCGAGACCTTGCGCCACTCGATCTCGGAGGCGATGTCGCGCAGCGTGGCCGTGCTGGGACGGAGGCGTATCGCGTCGGCGGCCTGCCCCAGCATCCGCACCTTGTTGTCGATGATCGAGGGCGCCGGGGAACCGGCCAGCGTGGGCCAGAAGAAGTTCAGCTGAGCGAGTGCTGTCGCGTGGAAGGTGCGGGCAGCCACGCCCTCGACTCCGAGAGCACGCAGGCGACCGCGGAGCTCGCCCGCAGCCTTGGCGGTGAACGTGACGGCCATGACACGCGAAGGCGAGTAGGCGCCGGTGTCGACGCCGTGCGCGATGCGATGCGTGATCACCCGTGTCTTTCCGGTCCCGGCACCGGCGAGCACGGCGACGGGTCCCCGCAGCACGGATGCCGCTGCCCGCTGCCGCTCATCGAGGGCATCGAGTGCGCTCACGCGTGGTCCTCGTACCATTCGACGATCAGGGCACGGGCGATGGATGCCGGGCCCGGAAGGCCCACAGGCCCGTCTCCGGCGAGTGCGGAGCCGATCTCCGCGCGCGTGAACCAGCGCACCTCGATGATCTCTTCCCCGTCGGGGCGTGCAGCGGACTCATCGTCGACCACGGCGCGGAAGCCCACCATGAGCGAGCGCGGGAACGGCCAGGCCTGGGACGAGACGTACCGCAGGGCGGACAGCCGCACGCCCGACTCCTCCTCGATCTCGCGATACGCGGTCGATTCGAGGGACTCCCCGGCCTCCGTGAAGCCCGCGAAGCACGAGAACATCCGTCCGCCCCAGTTCGCGTTGGCGCCGAGCAGGAGGCGCTCGCCGTCCCGGCTCTCGACGGCGACGATCACCGCTGGATCCGTGCGCGGGAAATGCTGGCGCCCGCACACGAGGCAGCGCCGCGACCATCCGCCTTGCTGAAGTCGCGTCGCTCCACCGCACGCAGGGCAGAACGGGGCATCGCGCAGCCATCCCGCGAGGGCGATCGCGCCGATCAGGAGCTCGGACTCCTGCCCGTCGAGGCGTCCACCGAGATCACGGAGGCCGAGCCAGATCTCGTCCGGGGCCGTGTCGAGTGCGTCGTTCTCCGGCGGGGCGGCGGCGAGGAGCAGCACGGTGCCGTCGACATCGCGGCCGAGGAGAGCCCAGGTCGCCTCGACGACCGCATCCGGTGCGACGCGCAGCAGCGCGGAATCGACGACCCGGACACGTCCCTCACGCACGACGATGACGCGGGTCGCCGGGTCGGCGCGCAGACGATCGAGCACATCCGGCTCCTCGCGGAGTTCGGCTGCACGGTCGAGGGACGGGCGCTGAATGGTCATCGACTCCCTCTTTCACGGGCGTGGCGGAGGCGGGACCGCCCCTGAGCCGACCTACCCTGGGGGCATGGGACGCTCTCCTTTCACTCTAGCCGCGGCAGTGACCGCCGCACTGCCCGGGGCGGAGGTCACGGGTGCCCGCGGTCTGAGCGCGGACGGCGACGGTCGATTCGACTCCGCCATCGCCTCGCTGGCGGACGGCCGTGAACTCGCGATCCGCGTCGCGGACGACGACGAGACGGCGCGCGAACTCGCCGCCGAAGCCCTCGCTCTTCGCGCGCTCACCGACGGCGCCCGCGCCATGCTGCCGTTCCGCGCGCCCGCCTACATCGGGGAGACGCGCATCGGCGAGGGTCGCGCGCTCGTCACCGAGCTCCTCCCCGGCTTCCAGATCGAGGCGGCCCTGGTGCCCGCGGGGCGCGGTGCCGCGCCGTCGATGGGAGCCGCGATCGCCGCCGTGCACGGCCTTCCCACCTCGGTCGTCCGGGGCGCAGGACTCGGAACCCGCACCGCCGAGGAGAGCCGCGCCGAATTGGAGCGCCTGATCGACACCGCGGCGGCCACCGGGCGCGTGCCGGCACGTCTCACGGTGCGGTGGCGCGATGCCGTCGCCGACGACGACCTCTGGCGCTTCGAGTCCACCGTGGTCCTCGGAGGCGTGCAGTCGACCTCGTTCCTGTTCGACGACGATCCGGAGCGTGGGCCCGAAGTGGTCGGCCTCGTCGGTTGGCATGGGCTCGCGGTGGGAGACCCGGCGGTCGACCTCTCCTGGCTCTCCGCAGCTCCCGATGCGTCAGACGACGTCCACGCCGCGTATGCCCGCGCCGTCGACCGTGCCCCCGATCCCGGCCTCGAGGTGCGAGCCCGCCTGCTCGCCGAACTCGAGTTCGCACGCTGGCTCGTGCACGGCGACTCCATGCATCGGCCGGACATCGTCGACGATGCCGCCGCACTGCTCGATGCTCTCGCCGAGGGCCTGCGAACGGACGACCTCAGCATCATCGATGCCCGCGCTGCCGGCGTCGACTCCGCCATGGACGCGCTCGACCGCGTGCCCCGGGATGCCGTCGCCGAGGTCGACACCTCCATGCACACCGATGCCTACAACCCCGAAGAACTGTGGATCGAAGTCCCGGAGGAGGCGGAGTCGTCGCCGCAGGACACGGAGTCACTGGAACCGGTGCGCACCATCGACACCGGACGCACGACCGACCGGGACCAGGACGACAGCGCTCACCGCACCGAGATGCTCAGTGTCGAGACCGAGGATCTCTCCGAGGCTCGGAGCATCTTCGCGGGTACCCGTGGTTCCGAGCCCCGCGAACAGACACGTCCTTCCGCATCGGACGCTGCGGCCGAGTACGACGAGTCCGACTCGGACGAAGCTCAGCGTGCGGCGCGGGCAGCGCTCCAGCGCTGGAAGAGCTCTTCCTCCGAGTAGACACGGTCGCCACGGATGATCAGGTCGTCCGCGACGTAGTACAGCGCGACGTCGATCTCCTCCAGAGGCACGTCGAAGCGCCGATGGTACGCCAGACGGTAGAGCGCCAGCTGCAGCATCCGCTCCTCGCGCTCGTCTGCCGTTCGCGGAGCCTTCCCGGTCTTCCAATCCACGATCTCGATGCGTCCACCACGGTCGGCACGTCGGTAGACGGCGTCGAGCTTGCAGATGACGATGTGCGATCCTGCCACCTCCGACGAGGGAAGTCCGGCGCCGAGGGCGAAGTCGATCTCGATCTCGACGGCGATCGGCTGCAGTCCTCCCCATTCGCTGCGCTCGAAGGTCGCCTGCAGAGCGGCGAGATCGGCGGCATCTGCGGTCGCTGCCGCGCCCTCCCGCGTCTCCACCGTCGCCTGCGCGGGTTCCGACGCGATCTCATCCTCGTCGAGCTCCCAGAGGGCCTCATCCGGGCGGCTGCCGACACCGACCAGCTCCGAACGCTGTTCCACCCAGGCGTGGAACAGCGTGCCGAGCCGGGTCTGCCGGTACGGTCGCTCGGGCATGGGTCTGACGATCGAGGAGAGCGTGCCGGAGAAGTCGGTGACGTAGTCCTTGAATCGCGATGCCGGGACGCGCGTCGGGGCGTCCGCGTCGGTTCCGCGCTGCCGCGCCGCACGCTCGGCCAGCAGGCGGGCGAGCTCCACCGACGGTTCCGCCGTCCCGCTGCGGGCGGCGTCATCCACGGCCGCGGCCGCCGCGGACACGACCTCTCGTCGTGCCCCCAACGGGTCGAGGGGCCACCGCAGCGTCGAACCGGGGCCGTCATAGGGGTTGTCGTCGGGGTCGACCGCCTCGACCTCGTCGAGCCCCTGCACCCCGATGGCCTCGACCAGATAGGGGCTCGGGGTGCGCGGAGACTTCTGTCCTGCCCAATGCGCACCGCTGAGAAGCAGATCGGTGCGCGCGCGGGTGACCGCGACGTACGCCAGACGCCGCTCCTCCTGCTGCTGATAGGTCCGGTAGGCATCCTTGAAGCGTTTGATCGCGCCGCCCCGGGGATTCGCCTTCGTCGCACCACCGGACAGTGAGGCCTGCGCGAGCTTCTGGCGCTTGACGGGGTCGGCCTCGTCACCCATCGCCTCGACCGGATCCCACTCGAATCGGGGCAGCGCGTCGCGGTCACCGCGCAGAGCAAACGGAACGACTCCGAAGCCGAACCAGCCGGAGGTGTCGGAGACCCGGCTGGGAAGTTCGTCGACCACGAGCCGCACCACGGCGACCGCGTCCCATTCCAGCCCCTTCGACCCATGGATCGTCAGCAGTTGCACGACTCCGGCCTCCGGCGGCTCGGGCCGTGGCATGAGCTCGTCGGTGCTCTCGGCCTTGTCGAGCCACGCGAGCAGACTGCCGATGCTCCCCCGCTCGTCCGCCGCGAGGAAGGCTCGTACCTCATCGGCGAAGGCCCGCAGCTGGGTCGCGGCGACACGGGCCGGGCCTCTGGTCTCGTTGGCCGCCAACTCGATGTCCAGCCGCAGTTCGAGCTCGACCAGCCGGATCAGCTCGGGGATCGGCTGGGAGGACGCGCGGCGCAGTCGCTCGAGCATCTCCCCCGCCGCACGCACCCTCGCCCTGCCGTCGGGCGTGATGGACTCGAGGAGCCGATAGTCGTCGCGCACCGCCCGCACCACGTCGACCGCGTCGATGATCGAGACCGCCTCGTCGGCACCCCGCGAGGAACGCAGCCGCGCGCGCACCTCCTCGGGCAACGGAGCCATGGCGGGGTCGCGCTCGGAGAGTGTGCGCCCGAGGTCGTAGAGCGCCGCCATGTCGGCAACGCCGACACCGAAACGAGGACCCGTGAGAAGGCGGATGAGCGCCGACCCCGCGGTGGGGTCGTGCACCACGCGCAGCGTCGACACGACGTCGACCACCTCCGGCGTCGCCAGCAGACCGCCGAGGCCGAGGATGCGGTGCGGGATGCCACGCGCCGCGAGCGCGGCGGCGAACGTCTGCATGTGGCGTTTCGAACGGAACAGGATAGCTCCGGTGTGCGGCTTCGCGCCCGGGGACTCACCGGCGCTGCGGGCGTCATGCGCGGCACGGCGCTCGGCGAACCATTCCGCCACGGCGGATGCCTCTTCGTCGACCGTGAACGGGTACTCGATGGTCACGGTGCCTTCCCCGGCGCCGGGGCGCGGTTCGAGCGGCGGCACGTCGAGCCCCGGGCGTTGCAGGGGTTCGAGCACGCGGTTCGCGATCCCGAGGATGCCTCGATCGTTGCGCCAGCTGGTCATGAGGCTGTAGGTCTGCGCCGCTGCGGTGCTCGAGAACGTGCGGGAGAAGGCGTAGAGGTTGTCGGCGCTCGCACCTCGCCAACCGTAGATCGACTGATGAGGGTCGCCCACGGCCATCACCGCGGAGTCGCGGAACAGCTCGGCGAGGAAGCGGGTCTGGATGACCGACGTGTCCTGGTACTCGTCGAGCAGCACGACACGGTGCTGCTCGCGCAGTTCGGCCCGTACGTCGGGAGCCGATTCGACGATGTCGTAGGCCCCGCCCACCTGGTCGGCGAAGTCGAGCACGCCTCGGCGCTGTTTCTCGGCGATGTAGTCGCGCACGAGGCGGGTCAGCGTCGGCAGACTGAGCAGGTTCACCGCCGCCTTCTCGACATCGGCGTTGCCCCGATAGGGCTCGAACGCGAGTGCCTGATCGCGGGCGATGTGCTCGGCACGGTCGAGGTCGACGCGGTGGTCGAGGGCATCGCCGGCGAGCCTCTGCACAGCGTCGATGACCGTGCCGAGCGCGAAATCGATGTTCTCCAGCTCGGGGAGGTCGCTGCGGAGCACCACTTCGCGTGCCAGCATCCAGGAGGCGGCCTGGCTGAGCATCGCCACGTCGGGGTCCCGTCCGATGCGCGCCGCGTGCTCACGGACGATGCCGTCGGCGAAGGCGTTGTAGGTCGAGACGCGCGGCCGGATCATCAGGTCTTCCGCAGCACGAGGGGTCACCGGATCCCATCCCGTTCCGCGCTGCGCAGCGAGTTCGTCGAGCACGTGCGCGCGCACCAGCTCACGCTGTCGGCCCGGCACGGCCTCGTCGACCCTCCGAAGCGACCCGTCCGCCACGATCTCGGGCAGATGCGGGAGGAGCCCCCGGCGTCCGTACTCGTCGATGACCGCGAGCCGATGGGCGATCCGATCCGCGAGCTCTCCTGCGGCTTTGCGCGTGAAGGTGAGGCCGAGGATCTCGTCGCGGCGGACGTGCCCGTTGGCCACGAGCCAGACCACCCGCCCCGACATCGTCTCGGTCTTACCGCTTCCTGCTCCGGCGACGACGAGGGCAGGCTCCGGCGGCGCTTCGATCACCCGCTGCTGTGCGGGTGTCGGCGATGGTTGCCCCAGCGCAGCCGCGATGTCGGTGGCGGAGATGCCCGCACCGCCGCTCCACCCTGCTCCGCTCCGCTCCGGCCCGCTCACGCCCGTCATGAGCTCACCGCCGGCACCGTATGGATGCGGCAGGGGTGCACCCGGCGCTGCGTGTCCGCACAGTGCGACTCGACCTGCGCGGTGAAGCTCGATGCCGACATGCCGCGAGCCGCATCCGACACGCGCTTCAGGTACGCCGTTCGCGACTCATCGTCGAGCGTGTGCTGATGGGCGATGCGGTAGTCGCTCCTGGCGAGTGTCTTGGAGACGATCACGAGTCGAGCGCCGGCCAGCGACGACGACGGCGCCCCCTCGATCAGTCCCTGCTGGACCGCCACCTGATAGGCGGCCAGCTGCGCGTGCTCGATCACACCGGAGTCGGATTCGGGATCATTCTTCCCCGTCTTCAGATCGACCACGACCGTCGGGCCGTCAGGACCCCCCGACATCGGCTCCCAGCCGCGGCCTCGAGCTGCCGGATGCTCGCCGGCGCCCGGCGGGTAGGCTTCCACACGGTCGATGTAGCCGTGGATGATCGCCTTGTGCGCCCGGTCCTCCCCCACCGCGTGCACCGTCGGCGCGATCTCCTCGTCGGTCGCGGGAGCCACGTCGACGGCGAAGCGGAACTCGACCTCACTGCCGATGACGCGCCCTCCCTCCCGGCGCACGTCGCCCAAGTAGGTGTGCAGCCGTTCGACGAGCAGATCGGCACGACGTCGTTCCTTGCGTCCGATCCACTCGGTCTCGAAATCGAGCTCCGGCCAGTGCTCGGCCACGATCTCCCGCATCCGCTCGAGATCTCCTTCGGGTACCCGCTCCATCGCCTCGTGCACGATCGTGCCGATGCCGGCGGTCGGCGGCATCACGGTGTCGCCGCCGAGCGCCGAGACGACCCAGTTGAGGCCGCATTCCTCGTAGGACTCCATCTTCGAGGGCGATACCCGGGCTCCGGTGACGGCGAGATCGCGCAGCGGCGCCTGCGTCGATGGCGGGGTGATCCCGTACCACTCCGCCGGGTCGGCTCCAGGGACGCCTTCGCGAGCGAGGACGGCGAGCTGTGCCGCGGCGGCACGGCGCACGGGCTCGGAGACCGTCGTCGTGAGCATGCGTCGGTGCCGCGCGACGAGTCCGCGCAGGGTGAGCGGGTGCTCCGCCGAGGCATGCCGCTCGGGTGGTTCCGGCGCAGGCAGGAAGCCGAAGAACGGGCTGGGCGTGAGGTCGTCGTCGTCCACCGCCGTGATCAGGAGACGACCGCGTGCACGCGACACAGCGCGCACGAAGAGCCGGAGCTCGTCGTGCAGTGCCGCACGTCGGCGGTCGAGGACCCCTGGAGCCTCGATGGAGATCCCCGTGCGGGCGGCCTGGATCGCATCCGGCAGACGCCAGGTCTGCAGCAGACCGCCACGCAGCCGCACGTTGGGCCAGATGCCGTCCTGCACGCCGGCGACCACGACCGCGTCGAACTCCGTGCCGAGGGCGGTGGCGGGGGTCAGCAGCGTGACCTTTCCCGGCCGGTCGGGAGTCGACAGCGAATCCTCCGGAACCTCGCTGTCGAGGATGTCGCGCACGAAGACCTCGGGCCTCTCGTTCGGCGTACGCTCGACGAAGCGCTTCGCGGCGTCGAACAGAGAGACCAGCGCATCGAGCGAACGAGCCGTCTCCGCTCCCGTCGGCAGCAGCGAGATCTCGCGCCAGGCGACCTGCAGCCGCCGGCCGTCGACGGCCCGAGCCTGATCCCAGACCCGCCACAGCAGGTCGTGGATCGTCTCCCCCGCCGCCGCGCCGCGGGAGAGCGCTTCGATCGTCTCGGCGAACCGTTCGGCCGTGCGCGATTCCGGAGCGTCGATCAGCGTGAGGTGCGCAGGATTCGCCATCGCCCGGCGCAGCAGTTCGCGTGCAGGCGTCGATCCTCCCTGCTCGAGTTCGACGTGTCGGAGGCGCGCACGCAGTCGCCGCAGCCCGATCGCGTCCATCCCTCCGAAGGGGGTGCGCAGCGCCTCCTCGAGTGCGGGCGACGTGCGCTCTTCGACCGGGGTGAGTGCCAGACGCACGATGCCGACGATGTCGCGTACGATCCCCTCGCTGCCGAGCGGGCGCTGCACACCGGCCGCTCGTGTCGGGATCTCCCTGGCGGCGAGTTCGGTCTCGAGTGCGGTGACCTGCCGGGTGTCGTGGGCGATGACCGCCATCCGGTCCCAGCGGATGCCGTCGGAGAGGTGCCACTCGCGCATGACGCCGGCGATGCGATCGAGCTCCTCATAGGGGGAAGGAGCAACGAACGTCGCGACTCCGGCTTCGACCTCTTCGGCGGTCACCGGCACCGGAGCGCGCCGGTGCTCGACCCGTCCGGACACGCCGATCGCCTGCGTCACGGTGCGGGTGAGCGCCGTGAGCGCCGGACGCTGGCGGTGCGGCCCGTCGAGTACGTGCACGTCTCCCAGCACGCCGGCGAGCTGGGCGAACAGCTCGGGGCTGGCTCCACGGAACGACCCGGATGAGATGTCAGGATCGCCGAAGGCGTGCACGGCGATCCCGCGGCTGCGCAAGGCCGTCACGACGGCGATCCCACCGCGGGTGAGCTCCTGCGCGTCATCGATGAGCACCACGCGCAAGGGAGCGAGCGGGCCGAGGGTGTTCGCGTCTGCCGTATCCAGGATGGTGCTCGCCTCGCTGAGCAGATCAGCGGCGTCGCGGTGCGCCGAGCGGAGCGCGTCGAGGACCATGCGGTACTCGACGAGGAACTCCGCCGTCGCCACCCACACCTCGTTTCCCGAGGCCCGGAGTTCCGCGGCGTCGACGCCGATCTCGGTGCACTCGGCGAGGAAGGCACGCAGCTCGGAGCGGAACCCCTTCGAGGCGCGCACGGAAGGGCTCAGCGCGTCGGGCCACCGGATGCGCCCGTCTTCCGCATCTCCGGCGAGCAGTTCGGCGATGATGCGGTCCTGATCGGCACCGGTCAGCAGCGCCGGCGGTTCGGCTCCTTCTCGCACCATCGCTCCACGGACGAGCTGGAAGGCGAAGGAACCGAGCGATCTGGCCAACGGCCCCGGCGTCGCCTGACCGATGCGCACGCCGATCCGATCGCGCAGAGCCGTCGCCGCCTGGCGGTTCGGGGTGAGGGCGAGAACCTGTTCGGGGCGCAGCCCCTCGACGTCGAGCAGGTGCACGACACGCTCGATGAGGGTGCGCGTCTTGCCCGTTCCCGGCGCGCCGATGACGACGCCGGATGCCGACGGCTCTGCGGCGATCACAGCGCGCTGAGCGGTATCGGGTGTCATGACCTCCACGCTATCCGGACGTGCGGACATCGCAGCCCGCACCCGCCAGGCACGTCCGGGGTCGCAGTCGTCCGCGCTGTGCGCTCACGGCGAAACCGGTCCCCGCGGCCGATCCTGCCCGGTGCCCGCGGGGTAGAGTTGGCGCAGTCCCCGAACTTCAAGGAGCACGCGTGGAAATCCGCATCGGCATCATCAACACCGGCCGTGAACTGAGCTTCGACACCGGCGCCAGCGCTGAAGAGGTCCGCACCCAGGTCGCCGCGGCGCTCGAGCAGAGCGCGTCGCACGTGAGCTTCGCCGACGTGAAGGGCAACTCCTACATCGTCCCGACCGCGAACCTCGCCTACATCGAGCTGGGCACCGAGGAATCGCGCCGCGTCGGCTTCGTCGCCTGACCGCGCGATGTACATCCTCCTCGCACTCATCGGCGCGTGCGCTCTGGGAATCGCCGCGCACTTCCTGATCCGTGATCGCGAGCTGCGCGGCGTCACCCTAACCCCGGCGATCGCCACCGCCGTATCGGCGCTCACCTACACGGGCCTGCAGTGGGCCGGTGTAGGCGAGGACAGTATCTGGCTGTGGCTCGCGAGCGTCCTCGGCGCTCCCGTCGTCGCCGCACTGGCGACCATGGCGATCACCGGGATGCGCAAGCGCTCCGACGCCCAGAGCAGGGCGGCGCTGGGCATCTGACCCGTCGAACTGCGTCGCCTAGGACGCCAGTCCCATCGCGTCCATGCGACGAGCGTGCGCACCCATGAGCTCGGTGTATACCGGTTCGATGCGCTCCTCGTCGATCTCGAGACGCTCGGGCCGCAGCGCAGAGCGGCAGACGAGGATCGTGTCGCCGACCAGGCGGCGCGCCCACATCGACAGCAGCGAACGCCACTCCTCGTCGCTCTCGATCGTCTCCTGGATGATGGCGACGATCTCGTGTCGAGCGTCGTCCTCGCGGAGGATCTCCGCCACGCGCCGCCCGGTGTCGCCGTAGCTGGACGCCAGCGCGAGATAGAAGTCGTCGAGCATTCCGGCGGTGATGTACACGGCGAGAAGCGTCTCCCGTGGGCGCGCGCCGATGGTCTTTCGACGGAACGCGTCGAGGTTCTCCCGGAACGGGAGCATCAGCTGCGTGGGGTCGTCCCCGTGCTCGGCGATGAGCTCCACGATCCCCCGATGCTTGGTCAAGGCGGCCCCTGCCGCACGAGACAGCGACTCCTTCTCGGAGAGCGCGGTCGTGGCGCGGATGAGACGCGTCAGCGTCTCGAAGTAGCCCAGTTGCAGATAGGCGGCCTGCCCGAGGAACCGATTGAGCTCGGGGGCGAGTTCGGCGAAATCGATGCGCGTCGCATCCCCCTGCTCGCCTCTGCCGCGCAGCGCGAGGGTGCGTCGCGGCGCGTCGTCGCGCTGCCAGAACCACTTAACCACGAGGTCGTCCTCCCGAGTCCACCACGACGTTCACAATACTCGCGCCGAACGCTCCTTCCTGGCCGGAGGCGCCCCTCGGGTAGGCTGGGCGTGTCCCCGCCGTCGGAGCGGGGCCCCGCGCCTGTGGCACAAGAGACGGCGTGGATCCGTTAACGTGGCGATCCCGCAGGCTCGCCGGACAGGCAATCTGAATAAAGTGACAACTTTCGCCGATCTCGGCATCGATCAGGACATCGTCGACGCACTCGCCGCCAAGGGCATCGTCGACGCGTTCCCCATCCAGGAGCAGACCATCCCCCTCGGCCTTCCCGGCCAGGACATCATCGGTCAGGCCAAGACGGGAACAGGCAAGACCTTCGGCTTCGGCATCCCCGTCGTCCAGCGCCTCGGCAAGGACCCGGAGCACGGCGTCAAGGCACTCATCGTGGTGCCGACGCGTGAGCTCGCGGTGCAGGTGTACGAGGACATCGACCTGCTCACCAGCAACCGCTCGACCAGCGTCGTCGCCATCTACGGCGGCAAGGCCTACGAGGGTCAGATCGACCAGCTCAAGGCCGGCGCGCAGATCGTGGTCGGCACGCCCGGTCGACTGATCGACCTCGCCGGTCAGCGCCTGCTCGACCTCTCGCACGCCACCGAGGTCGTGCTCGACGAGGCCGACAAGATGCTCGACCTCGGCTTCCTCGCCGACATCGAGAAGATCTTCCAGAAAGTCCCGGCCGTCCGTCACACGCAGCTGTTCTCCGCGACGATGCCCGGCCCGATCGTCGCCCTCGCACGTCGCTTCATGTCGAACCCGATCCACATCCGTGCGAACGACCCCGACGAGGGCCTCACGCAGGCGAACATCAAGCACCTCGTCTACCGTGCGCATTCGATGGACAAGGACGAGGTCATCGCCCGCATCCTGCAGGCCGAGGGTCGCGGAAAGACCGTGATCTTCACCCGCACCAAGCGTGCGGCGCAGCGCCTCGTCGACGAGCTGAGCGACCGCGGCTTCAATGTGGGCGGCGTGCACGGTGACATGGGTCAGGATCAGCGCGAGCGCTCGATGGCCGCCTTCAAGGCGGGCAAGCGCGACGTCCTGGTCGCGACCGACGTGGCCGCCCGAGGCATCGACGTCGATGACGTGACGCACGTCATCAACCACACGATCCCGGATGAGGACAAGACGTACCTGCACCGCGCAGGCCGTACGGGCCGCGCGGGCAAGACCGGCATCGCGGTCACCTTCGTCGACTGGGAAGACCTGCACAAGTGGGCCCTGATCAACCGCGCCCTCGAGTTCGGCCAGCCCGAGCCCATCGAGACCTACTCGTCCAGCCCGCATCTGTACGAGGACCTCAACATCCCCCAGGGCACGAAGGGCCGCCTGGTGTCGGCGCCCAAGACGGAGTCCGTGAAGACCGAGCGCACCCGTCGCCCCGAGCGCGCGGCCGACGCCGCCGCCGAGGGGACCGATGAGAGCGGCACCCGCCGCCGTCGTCGCCGTCGCAACAGCACGACTCCGGTCGGTTCGACCTTCACCGAAGGCGCTGCGGAGTCGACGTCCGGCGAGGGGCAGTCCGCACCGGCCGCCGATCGCGGTGCCGAGGGCGCGGGCACGCATGACGGTGCGGGCAAGGAGCACCACGACGGCAAGCCGGCTCCGGCACGTCGTCGCCGTCGTCGCCGTGGCGGTTCCGGCGCCGGCGCGGCTCCCGTCACCGGGGCCTGAGCACGTCACCGAGAGGGCGCATCCACCGGGTTCACTCCGGCGTATGCGCCCTCTCGCATGTGTGGACGCGGAAGCCGAGAGCCGGTTGCGGCGGGTTCACCGTCGGTCGCCGACATCCGGCTCCTGTGCGCGTGCCTCGTCGGCCGTGCGCAGCACGGCTGCCGGCACCTGCGGCGGATACACCCAGGCGACCAGCACGACCGAGATGATCATCAGCAGGAACCACGAGCTCAGCTTGCTCAACGAGACCGGCTGCCAGCCTCCGGCCTGATCCGGGTAGGCCCATGCGCCCGCCCACGTGCCGATGTTCTCCGCGAGATAGATGAACACCGCGACCCCGCCGAAGACGGCCAGGAGCGGCAGACGGATCGTGCGCCGCCACACCCGCGCGTGCATCACTGTGGGCAGCCAGAGCGCCACGACTCCCGCCAGGAGCACCCAGCGGGCATCCCACCACCAGTGGTGGGTGAAGAAGTTGAGGTAGATCGCCGCTGCGAGGACGGCCGTCATCCATCGCCGCGGATACCGCGTGAACCCGAGGTCGAACAGTCGATAGACGCGCACCATGTACGACCCGACCGCCGCATACATGAAACCGCTGAACAGCGGGACACCGCCGATGCGGAGAATCCCGTCCGCGGCATACGCCCACGACCCCACGTCGGTCTTGAAGAGCTCCATGGCGGTGCCGGTGATGTGGAACAGGACGATGACCCACAGCTCACGCCCGCTCTCCAGTCGGAAGACGAGCATCGCCACCTGGATGAGCACAGCGGCGATGGTGAGTGCGTCGTTGCGGGCGAGCACCGCATCGTCGGGGTACCACAGACGCGCGGCGACGATCAGGACCAGCAGCGCCGCCCCGAAGATGCACGCCCACGCCTGCTTGACGACGAACACCGCGAACTCGATCAGGCCGGCGCGGATGCCGTTCGACGGGGAATCGCGGAGGAGGCGATGAGCCCACGCGTCGACGCGTCGCTCGAGGGAAGTCGCTCGCTGCATGCCTCGGACGGTATCGGTCCCGCTCGACAGGTCGCCGAGAGATGACCGCCAGAATGCCGAGGATCAGGGAAAACGCGGGGCGGTGCCCGTGCCGCGTGCTATGAGCCTGGCCACCATCTCGTCAGAGGTGGTGTTCTCGCCGGGACGGTTGGGCTTGCCGTCGCCGTGATAGTCGCTCGAGCCCGTGATGATGAGGTCGTGCTTCGCGGCGATCTCTCGAAGCAGCCGCTTGCCTGCCTCCGTGTTCTCGCGATGCTCGATCTCGAACCCGCCGAGGCCTGCATCGACGAGGCGCTCGATGAACGCCACGGGCATCATGCGGTCGCGTCCCGCCGTCACGGGGTGGGCGATGATCGCCACTCCGCCCGCCTCGGTGATCAGACGCACAGCGGTCAGCGGATCGGGCGCGTAGTGCGGCTCGTAGTACCCCTCCCGTGGATGCAGGATGCCGTCGAACGCCTCGGTCCGATCCCGCACGATGCCCCGGGCGACGAGGGCATCGGCGATGTGCGGACGCCCCACCGTCGCGTCGAGTGCCGTCTGCGCCACCACGTCGTCCCACTGCAGGTCGTAGTCTCGCCCGATGTTGCGGACGATCCGCTCGGCACGGCCGATCCGATCACCGCGGATGCGATCGGTCTCGGCCCGCAGCGCGTCATCCTCCGGATCGAAGAGGTAGCCGAGAACATGCACGCTGCGCCACTCGTGCTTCGCGGAGAGCTCCATCCCCGGGATGAAGGTCATCCCCCGTGCGACGGCGGCGTCTCCCGCCTCGCCCCAACCGGTCGAGCGGTCGTGATCGGTCAGCGCGAGCGTGCGCACCCCGTGCGCGTGCGCCTGCCGGACGACCTCGGCCGGCGACTCCGTGCCATCGGAATGGTTGGAGTGCAGGTGCAGGTCGGCGGGACCGGCGAATCCGTGGGACGAAGTGGCCATCCTCCGAGCGTACCGAGCGGCGACCCGCGCGGACGCGGAGGCGCACGGAAGCGGATGTCGAGGCAGGGACTTCACAGGCGACGCTCCTAGGCTGGTGGGGATGTTTCGTCTCCTGGGGATCCTCTTCACCGTGCTGCTCGCGATCGCGACGGCGGTCGTGGTGTGGCCGCAGTTCTTCCGTCTCGAGCAGACCTACCCGTTCGCGCAGCTCGTGTCCGCGCGCGGCATCGTGCTCGGCGGATTCCTCGTCGTCGCGGTGCTCGCGCTCCTGCTCCTGTTCGCCCGTCCGCTCCGCGGATTCGCCGCCTCCGTCCTGATCGTTGCGCTGCTCGGCGCCGGCGCGACCGCGGCGATCGGCGCCGTTCGCGGTTTCGGGGGATCACCACTCCCGGAGAAGACCGAGGACAGTGTCCGCGTGCTCACCTGGAACACGGCGGGAGAAGCGGTGTCTGCCGAGGTGATCGCCCAGCAGATCCTCGATCAGGGGGCCGACATCGTCGCCCTTCCCGAGACGACCGAGGCCGTCGGCGAGCGCATCGCGATCATGCTCCGCGAGCAGGGACACCCGATGTGGGTGCACCACGTGCAGTTCCGCCCGGATGTGCAGGACGGGCCGCAGTCGTGGCAGACGACCGTGCTGGTCGCCCCGGACCTCGGGGAGTACTCCGTGATCGAGTCGGCGAAGGATGGCACCAGCAACACCGGCTCGGTGCCCAGCGTCGTGCTCATGCCGATCGACGGCTCCGGCCCCACCATCGTCGCCGTGCACGCGGTCGCGCCGCGCATGGAGGAGATGCAGCAGTGGCGCAGCGACCTGCAGTGGATCGCGGATCAGTGCCCCCAGGGCGACTTCATCCTGGCCGGTGACTTCAACGCGACGATCGACCACATGGCCCCTCTCGGAGTCGAGGGCGGAGATATCGGCTACTGCCGCGATGTCGCGTCCCGCACCGGCAACGGCCTCACGGGTACCTGGCCGAGCTCTCTCCCTGCCCTCGCCGGCGCCCCGATCGATCATGTGATGGCGTCGCAGAACTGGTCTCCGACGGGGTCGGTCGTGCTGGACGATGCCGGTGGCAGCGACCACCGCGCTCTGGTCGTGCAGCTCGAGCCCGCCGGCTGACTCCCGCACCCGCCCGCCAGGTGACAGACTGGAGGGATGAGCACAGGAGAGCGCGACACGATCGCAGAACCCACCGTCGAAGCGTCTGTCGACAACGGCACCACCAACCGCAAGCAGCCCTTCCCCCAGGGCTTCCTCGACACGATCTCGACCGGTTGGGCCGAACGCCCGGAGACGCTTCCCGCGCCGCGCGCCCAGGCGTCGTACGCGGCCACGCGTCGTGCCGCCGTCTCCGCGGCCTTCCCCGGCAAGCACCTCGTGATCCCTGCCGGCTCTCTCAAGCAGCGCAGCAACGACACCGACTACGTCTTCCGCGCGCATTCCGCCTTCGCACACCTCACCGGGTGGGCATCGGATGCCGAGCCCGACTCGGTCCTCGTCTTCGCACCGACCGAGACCGGCCACGACATCACCCTCTTCTTCCGCGAGCGCGCCGACCGCACGACGACGGAGTTCTACGCCGACGCCACGGTCGGAGAGTTCTGGATCGGTCCGCGACCGTCCCTCGCCGGCGTCGCCGCCGACCTCGACATCGCCACCGCCCATCTGGACGACAGGGAAGCCGTCGAGGGCGAGCTGGTGCTCGACGAGGACGAGACCCTCACGCGCTTCGTCTCGGAGCTGCGCCTCATCAAGGACGAGTTCGAGATCGCCGAGATGCGCCGCGCCGTCGAGATCACGGCGAACGGCTTCGACGACATCATCCGCGAGCTTCCTGCCGCGACGGCTCATGCACGCGGCGAGCGCGTCGTGGAAGGCGTCTTCCACCGCCGCGCACGCGAGGACGGCAACGGCGAGGGCTACGACACGATCGCCGCCTCCGGCCCGCACGCCTGCTACCTGCACTGGACGCGCAACGACGGAACCGTGGTTCCCGGTGACCTGATCCTGGTGGATGCGGGTGTGGAGGCCGACAGCCTGTACACCGCCGACATCACGCGCACGCTGCCCGTCTCCGGCACGTTCACCGACGTGCAGCGGCGCGTCTACGAGACGGTGCGCGAGGCCGCCGACGCGGCATTCGCCGCCGCTCAGGTCGGCGTACGCTTCCGCGACGTGCACGGAGCCGCCATGAAGGTCATCGCCGAGCGGACGGCCGAGTGGGGTCTGCTGCCGGTCACCGCCGAAGAGGCTCTGGATGCCGACAAGGGCGGCCAGCACCGTCGGTACATGGTGCACGGCACCTCGCACCACCTCGGCATCGACGTGCACGACTGCGCCCAGGCCCGTCGCGAGATGTACTACGACGGCATCCTCGCACCGGGCATGGTGTTCACGATCGAACCCGGACTCTACTTCCAGATCGACGACCTCACCGTGCCGGCCGAGCTCCGTGGCATCGGCGTGCGCATCGAGGACGACATCGTGATGACCGACGACGGCCCCGTGAATCTCTCGGCCGGCATCCCCCGCACGGCCGACGAGGTCGAGGCGTGGATAGCGCGACTGCAGAGCTGACACCGACGGATGCATGAGGGCGAGCTCGCACTCGAGACCGAGGTCGCGGCGCACCTGATCGCGCGCCGCTTCCCCGAGCTCCGTGGCGAGACCCTGCGACCGGTCCCCATGACGGGCACGGTGAACAGGATCATCCGGGTGGGCGACGGACTCGTCGCCCACTTCCCCCTCCTCGGTGCAGCGGCGCACGAGCTCGTCCGCGAGGCCGCAGCACTCGAGGAGTTCGCGGCGTCGAGCCCGTTCCCCGCGCCGCGCTCCTACGGCACCGCCTCCGCGTCGGAGGAGTTCGACTCGGCCTGGGCTGTGCAGACGTGGATCGAGGGTGACCCGGCGGATCCTGTGCTCTCCTCCACGTCCGAGACGCTCACGCACGACCTGGTCGCCCTCATCCGGGCGCTGCGCGCCGTCGACGTGCGCGACCGTGGGTTCGACGGCAGGGGCCGGGGCGGAGACCTCGGAGACCACGACGAATGGGTCGCGACGTGCCTGAGGCGGAGTGCGCATCTCTTCGATGCGGCCCGCGCAGGGCGGCTCTGGTCGGTGCTGCGCGAGCTCCCGTCCGCCAGCGCTCCGGTGATGAGCCACCGGGACCTCACGCCGTTCAATCTCCTCGTCGCGGAGCACGAGGGCGATACCCGCCTGGCCGGTGTGCTCGACGGCGGAGACTTCGGTCCCGCGGATCCCGCACTCGACCTGGTCGCCGCCTGGCACCTCTTCGACGCGCCGGGACGACACCTGCTCCGCGAAGGCCTGGCTGTCGACGACCTCGAGTGGCGGCGCGGCGCGGGATGGGCGCTGCAGCAGGCGCTCGGGCTCGGATGGTATTACGCGGAATCGAACCCGCGGATGAGCGCACTGGGAATCTCGACCGTGGGGCGCGTGCTCGCGGACGAGGAGCTGTCGAGGCTCATCGACTGAGGGGGCGTCCGACCGAGGGTCCTCACTCCTCCGCGCCGCCGAGGGCGAACTCCGCCACGATCGGGGCGAGTGCGGCCCCGATCTCCGCGGCGGGGCGCTTGCGGCCCTTCACCTCGAAGGTGTGTCCTCCTCCGTCGATCCAGACGACGCGCGCATCCCGACAGGTCGCGATCGCCTCCTCGAACTGCGAGATCGGCTGGATGAAGGGATCGTTCGTCCCCTCCACGAACAGCTGCGGGACCGTGATCCCCGGCAGATGCTCGACCCGTGGCTTCTCCGGACGTCCGGGCGGATGCAACGGGTACCCGAGGTAGACGAGACCGTCGACACGCATGCCCTCGGCGACCGCCATCGACGCCATGCGTCCGCCGTACGATTTGCCCGTCGCCCACAGGGTCGCCGAGGGATCGGACTCGCGTGCGAAGGCCGCGACGGCGTTCCATGTGGCGATCGCATGCGCGGCGGGTCCCGGCATCCGTCGCCCCTGCTCCACATACGGGAAGTTGAAGCGGAGGGTCGAGAAGCCCGTCGCGCTCAGCGCATCGACGTAGCCGGTGAGGAACGGATGGTCCTTGCCGGTCCCTGCACCGTGGGCCACGATCACCGTCGCCCCGTTGTCACCGGCTGTCCAGTCGGCGGACACGGCGGTGAGTCCCGCCGGGAGCGCGACCTGGATCTCGACCATCAGACGGAGAGCGTGGAGGTCGCCGTCATGCCCGTTCGCCCTGGATGCCGTCAGTGCCGGGAGCAGCGTCCGGCTCGACCGGGGTCACGGTCGACGGAGCGGCGGTCCCCGCCGATGCGGGCCCGGGCTCGGGCGTCGTCTCGGGTTCGGGGTCGGCGACGGGGTCGGCGACCGGCGGTGCGACGGGGTCGGCCGGGCGCGGCGGGATCACGGGATCCCCGGGTGCCGGGGCGGGCTCAGGCGAGGTCGCGCCGGGCGTGATCCGCTCGCCGTAGCGCGGCGGCTCGTCGAGGTTGACCGGCGGTCGCACGGGCGCCACTTTGTTCGCGCCGAGGACCTGCCGGGCCTTGCCCAGCGACGAGGACAGCACGGTGACCTCGTAGTGATCGGCCGCGAACTGCGTGACGCTGGCGAAGTCGCGCCGGCGACGGACGATCGCGTAGGTGACCAGGCTGAGGATCATCCCGACCGCGACACCGATGAGGACGAAGCCGAGGAAGAGCTGGATCGGCACCTCCGGGTTGCCGAGCACGAGGATGGCGGCGAGGAAGAGCCCGATCAACACACCGTTGATCGCCCCGGAGCGCGCGGCGGCGGCGTAGCCGAGCTTGCCGGTCACGCGTTCGACCGTGCGCACGCTCTGACCGACGATGGCGATGTCGCGCGCCGGCACCTCCCCCGCGATCAGCTTCGAGACCGTCTTCTGCGCGCTCTCGTAGTCGCGCATCGACGCGACGATCTCGCCGGTGTCTGTGCCGCTCGCGGGCCGGTTCAGCATGCTCATCCGGCTATTCTTCCACGCGTGCCGTCGGACGGCCCGAGGCACGGCCGACCCGCCGGAGACGCGAGCCGCCGACTACGCTGGAGAAGTGAGCACACAACGGGTTTTCGCCGCGCGCCTTGCCGGGTGCGCCGTCTTCGATCCCGTCGGCGACCGGCTCGGCAAGGTCCGAGATGTCGTCGTCGTGTATCGAAGTACCGCGGCGCCCCGCGTCATCGGTCTGGTCGTGGAGATCCCGGGACGACGCCACGTGTTCCTCTCGATCGGACGCGTCACCTCGATCCGTTCCGGCCAGGTCATCACCACGGGCCTGATCAACGTGCGGCGGTTCTCCCCGCGGGCCGGCGAGGTGCGCGTGCTCGCCGAGATGCTGGGACGACGCGTGAGCTTCGTCGATGGCAGCGGTACCGCGGTCATCGAGGACATCGCGATCGAACCGAACCGCCTCGGCGAATGGGCGATCAGCCAGCTCTTCCTCCGCCGACCGAAGACCAGTGCCTCCCCGTTCGCGAAGGGTCCGACGACGTTCGCGGCATGGAGCGAGGTCGCCGAGCAACGCGCTCCCGGTGAGTCGCAGTCGGCTGAGCAGCTCGTCGCCTCGTACTCCGAGCTGCACGCCGCCGATCTCGCCAACACGCTTCTCGACCTTCCGCAGCAGCGCATGATCGAGGTGGCCGAAGAGCTGTCGGACGACCGCCTTGCCGATGCCCTCGAGGAGATGCCCGAAGACGAACAGGTGCACATCCTCGACCGTCTGGGAGACGAACGCGCCGCCGACATCCTCGACCAGATGGAACCGGACGACGCGGCCGACCTGCTCGCCCAGCTGGCGCCTGACCGCCTGGAGCAGCTCCTGGAGCTCATGGAGCCGGAAGAAGCCGAAGACGTCAGGATGCTGCTGCGCTACGGCCCGGACACCGCCGGCGGTCTGATGACGCCTGAGCCGATCATCCTCTCGGCCGACGCCACAGTCGCCGAGGCGCTCGCGCTGATCCGCCGCCACGAACTGCACCCCGCGCTGGCCGCCGCGGTGTTCGTCACCCTCCCGCCGTTCGAGACTCCGACCGGGCGCCTGCTCGGGCTCGTGCACTTCCAGCGGATGCTGCGCTACCCGCCGCATGAGCGACTCGGCGCGATCCTCGACGACAGCCTCGAGCCCGTGCCCGTCACCGCCTCCGCCGCCGAGGTCGCACGGCTGCTGGCGAGCTACGACCTCGTCTCGCTCCCCGTGATCGATGCGGCGCATCGCCTCGTCGGAGCGATCAGCATCGACGACGTCCTCGACTACCTCCTTCCGGACGACTGGCGTTCGCATGACAGCGAGGACACCTCCCCCGCTCCGAGCACCGTCCCTGGATCCACCCCCGCCGCCCCGACGAAGGAGACGCGCTGATGCCCCGCTCTCCGCGCCTCGATGCGCCGGGCCGCACCACGACACGGCCCCGGGCGACGTCTCGCGACCGCTTCGGGCGCTTCACGGAGTGGGTGGCTCGCGCGATGGGGACCCCCGCGTTCCTGCTGATCCTCAGCCTGTTCTGTGTGGTCTGGATCGTCTGGAACACGATGATGCCCGACGAGCTGCGCTTCGACGACGCCGCTCTCGGCTTCACGGCACTGACCCTGATGCTCTCCCTGCAGGCCTCATACGCCGCACCGCTCATCCTGCTCGCGCAGAATCGTCAGGACGACCGCGACCGGGTTCAGATCGAGCAGGACCGCCAGCGTGCGGAGCGCAACCTGGCCGACACCGAGTACCTGGCCCGCGAGATCGTGGCTCTGCGCATGTCGCTCGAAGAGCGCAATTCGCAGGTCGTCACGCGCGACGTGCTGCGCCAGGAGCTCAAAGCCCTTCTCGCCGAGCTCGAAGACGCGCCGGAGAAGCCCCGATCCGGCGCCGCGTCGTGACCGCGGCGGAGCGTGTCCGCGCGGCTGTCGCCGCGGTGACGGATCCCGAGCTCCGTCGACCCATCGGGGATCTCGACATGGTCCGGGACATCTCCATCGACGGCGGTCGAGCCCGCGTCGGCATCGTCCTCACGATCGTCGGCTGCCCAGCGGCGGCGCGGATCGAGTCGGACGTCCGCGATGCCGCGGCGTCCGTTCCGGGCATCGCGGAGGTGGACGTCGAGGTCGGCGTGATGACGCCGGCAGAACGCAAGGCTCTCACCGAGAGACTCCGCGCCGGGAGGCCCGCACGCCACATGCCGTTCGGGCCCGATTCCCTCACCCGTGTGATCCTCGTCTCCAGCGGCAAGGGGGGTGTGGGCAAGTCCACCGTCACCGCGAACCTTGCCGTCGCAATCGCCGCGCAGGGTCTGTCCGTCGGTCTCGTCGACGCCGACGTGCACGGGTTCTCGATCCCCGGGCTCCTCGGCATCCCTGCGGGCACGCAGCCGACGCGCATCGACGACCTGATGCTCCCCCCGGTCGCGCACGGCGTGAAGACGATCTCGATCGGGATGTTCCTCCGCGACGGCGAATCGGTGGTGGCGTGGCGTGGGCCGATGCTGCACCGCACGGTCTCGCAGTTCCTCACCGACGTCTTCTTCGGCGACCTCGACGTCCTCCTCATCGACATGCCGCCGGGGACGGGCGACATCGCGATCTCGATCGGCCAGCTCCTCCCCCATGCGGAAGTGCTCGTCGTGACCACCCCGCAGACCGCTGCCGCCGAGGTGGCGATCCGCAGCGGTCTCGTCGCGCGTCAGACGGGTCAGCGCGTGATCGGCGTCATCGAGAACATGGCGGCGTACACGCTGCCCGATGGAACGGTCATCGACATGTTCGGCTCGGGCGGAGGCGCCGCCGTATCGGAGGCTCTCTCCGAACCGGGAGTCCCTGTGCCACTGTTGGCCTCGATCCCCCTGAGCCCCGCTCTGCGCGAGGGCGGAGACGCGGGCGAGCCGATCGTCTCCACCGAGAGCGACGATGTCGCGGCGACGACCATCCGCGACCTCGCGAGCACCCTGGCGCGGCGGGGCAGGGGCCTCTCCGGTCGATCGCTGCCGATGTCGCTCACCTGAACGCGTGGGAAGATGGACCGATGCCTCCCCGCTCTCTGACCGTCGATGAGGGTCTGCTGCGACGAATGGCTCGGGACGCAGCGATCTACTCGCTGACCCGACCCGCAGCCCTCGTCATGTGGGTCGCCCTCGCCGCAGCCCTCGTGCTCAGCATCCTCAACCTCGGCACGCCCGTCCGTCCGGGGGAACAGGGCCCCTTCGGAGCAGGATGGATGCCGGTCATCATCGTCGCGCTCGCGGGTTTCGCCGTCGTGATGTCCGTATCGGGCGCGCGAACCGCCGTCCGGATCGCGATGCCCGTCGGAACCGTCGTGTGGGTATCGCTGGAAGAGGACAGCCTGCAGATGGGCAGCGGCCGTCGTCGCTCCGACATCGCCTACCGCACCTTCCAGAGGATGCGAGTGGGCAAGGACGCCGTGCTGTTGAAGCTGCGAGACACCTCGGCCGCGACCGCGATCCCTCGGGGCCTGCTCACGGACGACGACATCGCCACCCTCCGCTCGAAGATCTCCTAGGCGCCGAGCGCGCAGACCCCCTGCGCGCTCGATCGGCGAGCGTTCCCGTCAGGTGGCTTCGGCGTCGAAGGGAGGGCGGTTCGACGCACTGAACTCCTGCGGAACGGCTCGGGTCGCGGGAGCCGTTGTCGCCGCGGCCGCAGCTCCGGCGATCGGCTCCGCGATGGTCTGGGCCGCCTGCAGCGGGGTCGCCGGCTGGGGCTCTTCCATGAGCGCATCGCGGATGATCCGGCGCGGGTCGTACTGGCGCGGGTCGAGCTTGCGCCAGTCGACGTCGTCGATCTCCGGCCCCATCTCCTCGCGCACCCTCGACTTGGTCGCGCGCAGATACTCGCCGGCCTTGCGGACCATGCGCGAGAAGCTCTCCGCGGCTCGCGGGAGACGTTCGGGGCCGATGATCAGAACCGCGATGAGGCCGATCAGCAACAGCTTCTCGAAGGTGAGCCCGAACGTCATCTCTACAGGCTACCGCCGCGCCTGCGGTCCCCGCACTCGCCGACCGAATACTCTGGAGAGGATCACAGTCAGGCAGGGAGAAACAGGCCATGAGCGAGCATGACGCGAACGCGCGTTTCCTGCGCGAGTCCATCGTGGAACCCGACGCCATCAGCCGCGCACGCGCGCATGCGGTCGAACTGGGAGCGATGCCGATCAGCGCCGCCGTGGGTTCGCAGATCGCCGTGCTCGCGGCCGCGACCTCGGCCCGCTCCATCGTCGAGATCGGCACCGGTGCCGGAGTCTCCGGTCTCTGGCTGCTGCGCGGCGCACCCCAGGCGGTCCTCACCTCGATCGACAACGAACCGGAGCACCTCGCCGCGGCGCGACAGGCCTTCTCCGATGCCAAGGTGCCGTCCACCCGAGCCCGCTTCATCACGGGCCGCGCGATCGACGTTCTCCCCCGCATGAACGAGAACTCCTACGACATCGTGCTGGTCGACGCCGACCCCGAGCATGTCATCGAGTACGTCGAACACGGTCTGCGTCTCGCGCGCACCGGCGGACTCGTGCTCGTGCCCCGCGTGCTCGCCGGCGGTCGCGTCGCCGATCCGGTCCAGCGCGACGAGATCACTTCCGCCTACCGGTCCCTCGTGCAGGAGACGCAGGAATCCTCGGCGGTCCTCGCCACGGTCTCCCCCGCCGGCGAAGGTCTGCTGCAGCTGATCAGTCTCGCCGAACGCGGCTGACCGCGCGGCTCGAGACCGTGCGAAAAGGGCGATGGATCCGAGGATCCATCGCCCTTTCGGATCCGCCGACGCGGACCCCAGGTCGATCAGGCCGGTGCCACGACGGCGGCAAGCACGTCGTGAAGCTCCTTGGCCTCGGCGTCGTTCACGGAGACGACCAGGCGGCCGCCGCCTTCGAGTGGAACGCGCACGATGATGAGTCGTCCTTCTTTCACGGCTTCCATAGGTCCGTCTCCGGTCCTCGGCTTCATCGCTGCCATCGTGGCTCCCTTTCCTCCGGTGGTATGGGATGAGTTTATCGGGTGTCACCGGGACCTGGAGGTCACGGAGCAACAATTGGGTCGAGCTTCACCCTCACGGCACCTGCCAGAACGTGCTTCCGAGCGCATACACGTGGTAGATCCAGAACCATTGCCCGAGGAGACATGCGGCCAGCACGCCGACACGCCAGAGCCGCGATCGCGGCACCGCGACCGCTCCCCAGAGCGGGCTCAGGGGGAGAAGCAGGCGGAACGTGCTCGATTGCGGAAAGAACACCGCGAGCAGATACAGCAGGTAGCTCGCACTCCACAGACGGATGTCGGCGCCCAGAGCGCGCACCTGCGGAGAGAAGAGGAGTGCGGCAGCAGCGCCGACCACCGACAGCACCAGCACGATCGGCCCCCACCACTGCGGCATCCCCCAGAGGGCGAACCAGAACTGCGATGCCTGGATCCACCCTTCGAACGGGATGAAACCCTCGACTCCGCCGGTGATCCAGTGCTGGCGCCACGCGAGCTCGGTCGCGAGATACGCACCGGGATCCCCCGTCGCGATGCCGGCGATCACCTGCCAGGCGAAACCGGACAGAGTCGCGAGCGCGCCGAGCGCGAGGATGTGTGCGATCTCGCGCCCGGTGAGCGGATCCTGCCGACGTCGGATCCACCGCAGCAGTCCGTGCAGCCCGAGGAACAGGGCGAAGGCCAGGACACCGGGTCGTGTGAAGGCCATCACGGGGATGAGGATGTACAGCCAGGCATAGGTGCGCCGCGTCGTCGCATCGAGGGCGAGGAACAGCAGCAGCAGGAACAGCGTCTCGGCGTACCCCACCTGGAACATCGCCGCGATCGGTCCCGCCGCGAAGAACACGACGGCCCACGTCGCCGCGGAGTTGCCGATGCGATCACGAAGCAGGCGGTGAAGCGCGAGACAGGCCAGGTAGCCGGCGACGAGCGAGAGCAGGAGCGCACCGGCACCCCAGGACCCGAGCAGTACGCCGATCCCCTTGGCCGCATATGCGAACACCGGCATGAACGCCCAGGCGTTCTCGGCGACGTCACCCGAGTCGGTGAGGGGCAGATCCGTCGGGTAGCCGTTCTCGGCGACCAACCAGTACCATTGCGCGTCCCAGCCGAGGACGAAATCGATGATCCCCGCCTCCGCGCCGAACCGCGAGGACGAGGTCGACAGTGAGGCGGCGATGACCAGGAACACCGTCGTGACGACCCGGGCTCCGAGGTAGACGACGGCCACGCGCAGGGCGACCGGCGCCTTCGCCCAGCGGCGCCTTGCGCTCAGTGCGAGGTGAGCCATGCGCGCAGGCCCCGCTCCACGGCGTCGATCTGCGCGAGGGGTACACGCTCCTCATCGTGGTGGGCGAGGTGCGGGTCGCCGGGCCCGTAGTTCACAGCCGGGATCCCGAGCGCGGAGAATCGCGCGACGTCGGTCCACCCGTACTTCGGGCGCGGCTCGGCGCCGACCGCCGCCACGAACTGCTTCGCGATCTCGGCGTCGAGCCCGGGACGCGCCCCCTCGGCGGCATCCGTGATCTCGACGTCGAAGCCGGCGAGGACTGCGCGGAGGTGAGCCTCGGCATCGGCCGCAGACTTGCTCGGCGCGAACCGGTAGTTGACCTCCACCTCGCAGGCGTCGGGGATGACGTTCCCCGCGACGCCGCCCGCGATGCGCACGGCGCTCAAGCTCTCGCGGTACAGCAGCCCCTCGACCAGCACCTCCTTGGCGCGGTACTCCGCCAGACGCGTGAGGACGGGCGCCGCGCGGTGGATCGCGTTCTCGCCGATCCAGGCACGCGCGCTGTGAGCACGCACCCCGGTGGTGCGCACGATCGCACGGAGCGTTCCGTTGCAACCGCCTTCCACCTCACCGTTGGACGGCTCGCCGAGGATCGCGAAGTCCGCCTCGAACAGGTCGGGACGCACGGCGGCGAGCAGACCGAGACCGTTCTTCGACGCCTCGATCTCCTCGTTGTCGTACCACATCCACGTGATGTCGATCGCGGGGTCGGTCAGCTCGGCCGCGAGCTTCAGCTGCACGGCGGTGCCCGCTTTCATGTCCACGGTGCCGCGACCCCAGAGATGGGGGACTCCGTCGATCTCGATGTCGCGCGTGGGCAGGTTCGCATTGATCGGCACGGTGTCGATGTGACCGGCGATGGCGACGCGCTGTGCCCGGCCGCGGTCGGTGCGGGCGACGATCGTGTTCCCGTGGCGGAAGACCTCCAGATGGTCGAGCGGGGACACTGCGGCCTCGATCGCATCGGCGAGTGTCTTCTCGTCGCCGGAGACGCTCGGGATGTCGCAGATCGCACGGGTGAGGTCGACGGAGGACGCGGTCAGATCGAGCACCATGGGTCCAGCCTACTTACCCCGTCATGAGTGCGGTCGTCGCCCCGGGAGCGCGATAGCGTGGAGGGATGAGCGACGCACGCACCGTATGGGGTATCGGCCTGACCACCATCGCCGGAGACGGCACGGTTCTCGACGCCTGGTATCCCGAGGTGCACACCGGTGCGGTCACGACCGACGAGGTGGCTGTCGCTGCGCTCGAACCCCTCGCGGGGAGCGACGAACGACGCGACGTCACGATCGAGGTGGTGCAGCTGCAGATCGACCTCTACACGGCACCGGCCTCCACCGCCGACGCCTATCTGCGCCTGCATGCCCTGTCGCATCTCGTCGTGCGCCCGAACGAGCTGAACCTCGACGGCATCTTCGGACACCTTCCGAATGTCGCCTGGACCAACGCCGGGCCCGTCCTCCCCGCTGACGCCGCCCGCCTGCGCCCGCAGCTCCAGCGCGCGGGCATCCAGGTACAGGGGCTCGACAAGTTCCCCCGCCTGACCGACTATGTGCAGCCGGCGGGCGTCCGCATCGCCGATGCCTCCCGCGTGCGCCTGGGGGCGTACCTCTCCCCCGGCACGACCGTCATGCACGAGGGATTCGTCAACTTCAATGCCGGCACACTCGGCGCATCGATGGTCGAGGGCCGCATCTCGCAGGGTGTGGTCGTCGGAGACGGCAGCGACATCGGCGGAGGGTCCTCCATCATGGGCACCCTCTCGGGTGGCGGAACGCATCGGGTGTCGATCGGTGCCCGCACCCTGCTCGGCGCGAATGCGGGCATCGGCATCTCGCTCGGTGACGACTGTGTCGTCGAAGCGGGGCTCTACGTCACCGCAGGCACCAAGATCGTCCTCGTCGACGGACCCGTGACCGCCGACGGCGGGCGCAAGACCGTCAAGGGTGCGGAGCTCTCCGGTCAGGACGGCCTGCTCTTCCGCCGCAACTCGCTCAGCGGTGCGGTGGAAGCCGTCCGTCGCGCCGGTGTCGGAGTGACCCTGAACGAGGCTCTGCACGCCTGAGAGCAGCCTTCCGGCCCGTCTCCGCGGAGCCGACGACCCGCGCGGGAGGCGACATGCAGCCGACGGCATGCGTGCACTGGTAGACTGACATCGTTGCGCGTACCGCCGGTCCCGCAACATCGTCGTCGTCACGGGGTCTCCGAGGACCGAAGCGAGCGGAACTGCTCCCACCACCAGCATGAGCTGGCCTTTCGAACGGCGAACCGATGCGCAATTCCTGCGCCGTCGCCCACCTCACCCCCTATCTCGCGCCGTTCACTCGTGCGCTGACGGAGTTTCTGCATGTCTACTTTCCTTGAACTCGGCGTTCCTGCCGAGCTCGCCGCCGTTCTCGCCGATTCCGGCAAGACCGAGGCATTCGCCATCCAGCGCGACACCCTTCCCGACTCCCTCGCCGGACGCGACCTCCTGGGCCGCGGACGCACGGGCAGCGGCAAGACCATCGCCTTCGCCCTGCCGCTCGTCGCACGCCTTGCCGCCTCGGGCGGTCAGCGTCGCGCCGGCCTTCCGCGCGGACTCGTCCTCGCGCCCACCCGTGAACTCGCGACCCAGATCGCCGCGACCATCGCGCCTCTCGCGGAGGCCGCAGGCCTGCGCGTCACGACCGTCTTCGGCGGGGTCAGCCAGCGCCCGCAGGAGCAGGCGCTTCGCGGCGGCGTCGACATCGTCGTGGCCTGCCCCGGTCGACTCGAAGACCTCATGAAGCAGCAGGTCGTGCGCCTGAGTGCGATCGAGGTCACCGTGCTCGACGAGGCCGACCACATGGCCGACCTCGGCTTCCTCCCCGGCGTCACCCGCATCCTCACGGCCACGCCGGCCGGTGGGCAGCGCCTGCTGTTCAGCGCCACGCTGGACCGCGGCATCGACACCCTCGCCCGCCGCTTCCTCTCGAACGCCGTCAGCCATGAGGTCGACGAGGAGAGCGTGCCCGTCGGCGAGATGACGCACCGCGTCCTGGTCGTCGACTCGGCCGACAACAAGACGGCCCTCGTGCGTGAGCTCGCCTCGGGCACCGGTCGTCGCATCCTCTTCACCCGCACCAAGCACCAGGCGAAGAAGCTCGCGAAGCAGCTCACCGCCGCGGGGATCCCCGCGGTCGACCTGCACGGCAACCTCTCGCAGAACGCCCGCGAGCGCAACCTCGGTGCGTTCTCCGCGGCCCCGGAAGACGGCGGTGTGCGCGTGCTCGTCGCGACCGATGTCGCCGCCCGTGGCGTGCACGTCGACAACGTCGATCTCGTCGTCCACGTCGACCCGCCCGTCGAGCACAAGGCGTACCTGCACCGTTCCGGCCGCACCGCCCGCGCCGGGGCTGCCGGCACCGTGGTGACGGTCGTGCTCCCCGAGCAGCGTCGTGATGTCAAGGATCTGCTGCGCAAGGCAGCCATCTCGGCCCCGCTGGAGGA
The DNA here is from genome assembly GCF_004794435.1 of Microbacterium sp. K27. Classification (NCBI taxonomy): domain Bacteria; kingdom Bacillati; phylum Actinomycetota; class Actinomycetes; order Micrococcales; family Microbacteriaceae; genus Microbacterium; species Microbacterium sp. K27. Next base: position 3,073 of record NZ_SSDK01000022.1, on the reverse strand, counting down.
TGTCACGGCCGCTGCCGTCACCGCGCTGATTCCCGAGCGCGCACCTCACGTGCGTCCGGCGCCCGTCCAGGCTCCGCAGCAGCAGCGCCAGTCGTCGAAGCAGCGCCCCGCGGGTGGCGAGAGGAACGGTGCGGCGAACCCGCCGTCGCGTCGCCGTCGTCGTCCCCGCTCCGGCGCATCCGGCAATGGTCAGGGCGGCGGGTACTCCACGCAGAGCAACCAGTCCCGCCAGGGCGGCCGTAGTTCGCAGGGCCGCTGACCCCGGCCGGCAGCACTCACGCAGAAAAGCGCCCCCTCCGTCTCGACGGAGGGGGCGCTTTCTCGTCACGCGCTCAGCGCGTGGGGAACTGACGTTCCGGCGATCCTGTGTACAGCTGCTGGGGGCGGCCGATCTTGGTCTGGGGGTCGAGCTGCAGCTCACGCCACTGCGCGAGCCAACCGGGCAGGCGCCCGATGGCGAACAGCACCGTGAACATACGGGTCGGGAAGCCCATGGCCTTGTAGATGACACCGGTGTAGAAGTCGACGTTCGGGTACAGGCGACGCTCGCGGAAGTAGTCGTCGGCCAGCGCGAGCTCTTCGAGCTCCTTCGCGAGATCGAGCAGCGGGTCGGTCACTCCGAGCGACGAGAGCACCTCGTCGGCCGCGTCCTTGACGAGCTTGGCGCGCGGGTCGTAGTTCTTGTAGACCCGGTGCCCGAAGCCCATCAGCTTCACGCCTTCTTCCTTGTTCTTCACCCGCTCGACGAAGCGCGAGACACTCTGGCCGGAGTCGCGGATCTGACCGAGCATCGTCAGCACGGCCTCGTTCGCGCCGCCGTGCAGCGGGCCGGAGAGCGCCTGGATGCCGGCGGAGACCGAGGCGAACTGGTTCGCACCGGTGGATCCGACCAGGCGGACGGTCGACGTCGAGGCATTCTGCTCGTGGTCTTCGTGCAGGATGAGGAGCAGCTCGAGAGCCTTCGACATCACCGGGTTGACCTCGTACTCCTCGCTGTGCACACCGAAGTTCAGCTTCAGGAAGTTGTCGACGAAGCTCAGCGAGTTGTCCGGGTAGAGGAAGGCCTGGCCCACGCTCTTCTTGTGCGCGTACGCCGCGATCACGGGGAGCTTGGCGAGCATGCGCACCATATTCAGCTCGACGTGCTCCGGGTTGTGCGGGTCGGTCTGACCTTCGTAGTACGTCGACAGCGCGGCGACCGCCGAAGACAACACGGACATCGGGTGCGCCGTGTGCGGCAGCGCCGAGAAGAAGCGCTTGAGGTCTTCGTGCAGCAGAGTGTGGCGACGGATCTTCTCGTCGAACTCCGCGAGTTCGGAGGCGGACGGCAGCTCGCCGTAGATGAGCAGCCAGGCCACCTCGAGGTAGCTGGTGGAGCCCGCGAGCTGCTCGATCGGATACCCGCGATACCGCAGGATGCCCTTGTCGCCGTCGATGAACGTGATCTCGGACTTCGTGGAGGCCGTGTTCACGAACCCGTAGTCCAGGCCCGTGTACCCCGTCTGCCGCGTCAGCGTGGAGAAATCGATGCTGTCGTGCCCCGCCGTGCCGCGCAGCACCGGGAATTCCGCGGTCGTGTCGCCGATCGTCAGCTTCGCCGTCTGGTCTGCCGCTGCACTCACGCGGACCTCCTCGTAGTGTCCGAGCCCGCTCGTCGCGGTGCTGTCGGACAAGATCTTGATCAAGCCTGAACTGGCGATCTCACGGCGCTGAAGCGCCAGGTCGGGTCACGACCGAATCGCCTTTACAGCCTAGTAGTCGCGCAGGCCTACTGTGACATCCGCCAAAGGGAAGCCCATTTCAGGGAGAGAACCTATATATCGCCGTCAGAGAGTCGGCGCGCCGCCTCTCTGACGTGCGCGGTCGGCGCCGTGAGCGCCAGCCGGACGTGCTCCCCGGAGTCGGCACCGTAGAAGGGCCCGGGACCGGCGAGGATGCCGAGAGCGGCGAGTCGCTCCATCGACTCCCAGGCATCGCGCCCCTCCGTCACCCAGAGATAGAGTCCTGCTTCGGAGCCGTCGATGCGGAAGCCCGCCGCCTCCAGAGCAGGACGCAGGGCGTCGCGCCTGACGCGGTAGAGCTCCTTCTGCTCCGCCACGTGCTCGTCGTCGCCGAGGGCGACCGCCATCGCGTGCTGCACCGGCGCCGGCGGCATGAGACCGAGGTGCTTGCGCGCCGTGAGAAGCTCGCCCACGATGCGTGCGCATCCGGCCACGAAGGCTGCGCGGTACCCGGCGAGGTTCGATTGCTTGCTCAAGGAGTACACGCTGAGCAGGTTCGCTCGACTCCCGTCCGTCACCCGCGGGTCGAGGATGGAGGGGATCGGCTCGGTCGCCCACTCGCCGTCCCAGCCGAGTTCCGCGTAGCATTCATCGCTCGCGAGCACGGCACCGAGTTCACGGGCACGACGGACGGCGGCGGCGAGTTCGCTCACGGTCCAGGTGCGCCCGTCCGGATTGCCCGGGGTGTTGATCCAGATGAGCTTCGTACCCTCCGGCCAGTCCTCCGGATCATCCGCGGGCAGCGGCGTCGCCCCCACGACGCGGGCGCCCACCTCATAGGTCGGGTAGGCCACGCGGGGGTGGACGACGATGTCGCCGTCGCCGAGACCGAGCAGGGTCGGCAGCAGTGCGACGAGCTCCTTCGAGCCGATCGTGGGGAGAACGTTGTCGACACGGAGGTCGGGCACCCCCCGGCGTCGCGCGTACCACTCGACGATGGCTTCGCGCAGGCTCGGCGTTCCGACCGTCTGCGGGTAGGCATGGGCGTCCGTGGCTTCCGCCAGTGCGCGCCGGATGATCTCGGGAGTCGGGTCGACGGGAGAACCGACCGAGAGGTCGATCAGACCGTCCGGATGCCGCGCGGCACGCTCACGGAACGGGATGACGGCATCCCACGGGTAGTCGGCGAGGTCGCGGACGCTCACGGAATGCGCCTACTCGCCCTGCGGCGGGAGAGCGGCGACGATCGGGTGGTCGAACGCGTACACGCCGACCTTGGCTGCGCCTCCGGGCGACCCGATCTCGTCGAAGAACTCGACGTTGGCCTTGTAGTAGTCCTGCCACTCGTCGGG
>NZ_SSDK01000021.1:0-340 GCF_004794435.1 Microbacterium sp. K27 | reverse complement strand
TGCCCGAGGGCAACCACACGATCCTCGCGCGCTGGAACGTGTCGAACACGGTCAACGCGTTCTACAACTGCGTCGACCTGAAGATCGGCAGCGGCGGGACCGACCCGGGCAACCCCGGGAACCCCGGCAACCCCGGGAACCCGGGCAACCCCGGCACGTGCACGGCTCCCGCCTGGTCGGCGAGCGCCGCCTACGTCGGCGGGGCGAACGTCTCCTACTCCGGCCGCAACTACCAGGCCAAGTGGTGGACGACGGGCGAGAACCCGTCGCAGAGCGGCCAGTGGGGCGTCTGGAAGGACCTCGGAGCCTGCTGACCTGCTGATCCTGGGAGCGATCCCGA
>NZ_SSDK01000020.1:0-46574 GCF_004794435.1 Microbacterium sp. K27 | reverse complement strand
GCCGCGGCATCCTTCAGGGTCAGCGTCGCCTGGAACGTGCCGTCGGCCGCGATGTCGACCCACTGCGCGCGGATCGCGCTCTGGTACTGCGCGGGAACCTGGTTCAGCACGCCTTCGGCCAGAGCCCAGGCCTGCGCTCCGGAGGATCGCGTCGCCGAAGCGGCGCCGGTGGACGGCTGCCATGCCGAGGCGAAGTTGCCGAACACGACGTAGGTCCCCTGCGGGAGGTTCTTGGGGATCGGCACACCACGGCCCTCGGTCCCGAGGTTCGCGGCCGGGTCGTAGCCGGATCCCTTCACCACGACCTTGTCGCCGGCCTTGAGCGCCACACCGGCGGCCGGAGTCGTGCCGTCGGCGAGGAACACCTCGATCGTCGCCGACTTCGGGGTCTCGCCCGGGTCCGTACCAGGATCGGTCCCCGGGTCCGTGCCAGGATCGGTCCCCGGGTCCGTACCGGGGTCGGTCCCCGGATCCGTACCGGGGTCGGTCCCCGGATCCGTACCGGGGTCGGTCCCCGGATCCGTGGGGGCGGCACCGAACACCGCGTCCCACTGCCCGGCCGAGATGCCGACGTCGCCGCGGCCGTAGATCGTGGTCTCGTTCGGGTTCGAGTGCTTCTGCCAGACGAGAACCTCATAGGTCTTCGTGCGGTCCAGCGAGCCGGCCGGTGCGTCGAGCGTGAACGTGCTCGCCCCTCCGGCGACGGTCGGCATCACGAAGGCGGCGTACCCGCCACCACCGGAGAGGCCCGCCTCCGTCCCCTTCACGATGAGCGCCGCGTATGCGCCCTCGACTTCGGGGAGACCGCTCGCCTGCACCTGCACGCTCACTCCGGAGGTGCCTGCGGAGGCGACCGTGGCAGTGACCGTCGCGCCGGCGGCGTGCGCGGGTGGCACGATCACGGCGCCGGCGGCGATGAGAAGGAAGGAGACGAAGGCGGCGAGCAGCACGCGTATGCGTGCGCTCCCCGGGGATGCTGTGGCTGTGGCGTTCACGGTTCTCCACGGCTCCGGGCGCGCAGAAGCACACGCGCGCCGGCGGTGCCGCAATGCAGTCGGGCGAAGGTTGGGTTTTGGTTAGGCTTAGCTAAGTAAGCCGCCGAACCCGAGCGTAGAGGGGGGAATCAGCGCGCGTCAAGTTTTAGGATAGCCTTGCCTAATGCGTCGCGCTTCTGCCCTTCTCCTCGTCGCCGCGTTGGCCGTCGGACTCACGGCCTGCGCCGAGCCGGGAGGCACGGCCGCACCGGCCGCCGTCGCCGACGATGACTGCCCCCAGGCATCCGTCCCGCTCGCCGCACTCGATCTGATCGACGACGTCCGCGCGCACACCGGCCCATCCACTGCCTGCCTCTCGACCCATGCGATCGAGCCCGTCGACGACGACAGCGCTCCGACGCTGCCTGTGACGGTGATCGACAGCGAAGGCCACGAGATCGAGATCACCGATATCGACCGGATCCTCCCGATCGACATCTCGGGCACGATCGCGTCGACCGTGTTCGCGCTCGGGCTCGGCGATCAGGTCGTCGGTCGCGACGCCTCCACCGTCTTCGCCGGCACCGAAGACCTTCCCGTCGTGACCAAGACCGGCCACACGCTCAACGCCGAGGCGATCCTCAAGCTGGCCCCGACCGTCGTCCTCACCGACACCACGATCGGCCCGAAGGAGGTGCGTCAGCAGTTGCGCGACGCGGGCATCGCCGTCGTCGTGATCTCCAGCGACCGTCGGCTCGACACCACCGACGCACTCGTGACCGAGATCGCCACCGCGCTCGGCGTGCCTCGCCGCGGGGAAGCGCTCATCGATCGACTGGACGCCTCGGTCGACGAGACGCTCGCGGAGATCGCCGAGATCGTTCCCGCCGACGAAGCCGATCGCGCCCGGATGCTGTTCCTCTACGTCCGCGGCAGCGCGAACGTCTACTACATCTTCGGAGAGGACTCCGGAGCCGACTCGCTGATCGACGCGGTGGGCGGGGTCGATGTGGCGGCCGAGATCGGGTGGGAGGGCATGAAGCCGATGACCGCCGAGGCCCTCGTCGCCGCGCAGCCCGACGTGCTGGTGATGATGACCGACGGGCTCGAATCCGTGGGCGGCATCGACGGGCTGATCGAGCGGATCCCCGCCGTGGCGCAGACCCCCGCCGGTGCGAACCGTCGCGTGATCGACATGGCCGACAGCGAGATCCTGAGCTTCGGTCCGCGCACCGCCGACGTGATCGGCGCTCTGGCCCGCGCCCTGTACGCCCCCGAGCCCGCGAAGTGACCGGGGAGGTCGTCACCCCGACTCCGACGAGGCACCGGGGTCTGCGCTTCACCCTGGTGACGGTGGGCCTGGGGATCGCGCTCGCGATCACGTGCATCGTGTCGATCACGAGCGGGCAGTACGACCTCTCCCCCGCCTCCCTCATCGGCGTGCTCCTGCGCGGCGTCGGGGTCGACACCGCGTGGGCTCCGTCGGCATCCACCGACTACGGCGTGATCTTCACCCTGCGCATGCCCCGCATCGTGCTCGGCCTCCTCGTCGGCGCCGCCCTCGCGGTCTCGGGTGTGCTCATGCAGGCGATCTTCGGCAACCCGCTCGCGGACGCGGGCGTGGTCGGCGTCTCCTCGGGCGCGGCGCTCGGCGCAGCGGCCAGCATCACGTTCGGGCTCGCGACCTTCGGCATGTGGACCACGCCCGCGTTCGCATTCCTCGGGGGCCTGGTCGCGGTGTTCTCGGTGTACTTCATCAGTCGCTCCGGAGGTCGCACCGAGGTCGTGACCCTCCTGCTCACCGGTATCGCCATCAATGCGATCGCCGGTGCCGGCATGGCCTTCTTCACTTTCCTCGGCACCACATCCACCCGCGAGCAGATCGTGTTCTGGCAGCTCGGGTCGCTGAACGGCGCGCTGTGGTCGAACATCCAGCTCGTCGCGCCGCTCGTGCTGATCGGCGTGGTGGTCGCGCTGATCGTCGCACCGAGCCTGGACCTCTTCGCCCTCGGCGAGCGCACCGCGCGACACCTCGGCGTCAATGTCGAGCTGCTGCGGATCGTGGTGATCGTGACGGTCGCGCTGCTGGTGTGCGCGGCGGTCGCCTTCGCCGGGATCATCGGATTCGCCGGTCTCGTCGTGCCACATCTGATGCGGATGATGATCGGCCCCGCCCACGTGCCGCTCGTGATCGCCTCGGCACTCGGCGGCGCACTGCTCATCGCGGTCGCCGACCTCGTGGCCCGCACGGCCGTGCCGCTCGCCGACCTGCCGATCGGCATGATCACCTCGCTCGTGGGCGGCCCGTTCTTCCTGTGGTTGCTCGTGCGCACCCGTCGTCGCTCGGGAGGGTGGGCATGACCGTCAGGCTCCGCGGGTCGGGACTCACCGTGCGCGTCGGCGAAGGGCGGACGATCCTCGACGACGCGTCCATCGCGATCCGCTCCGGAGAGGTCCACGCTCTCGTCGGGCCGAACGGGGCGGGCAAATCCACCCTGTTCGGAGTGCTCGCCGGAGATGTCACAGCACAGGCCGGCGCGGTCGAGCTCGACGGCCAGCCGATCGAGCGCGTCAAGCCGCGCACGCTCGCCCAGCAGCGGGCTGTGCTCCTGCAGGAGAACACCGTCACGTTTCCGTTCAGTGCAGAGCAGGTCGTGCGGATGGGAAGGACTCCCTGGGCCCGCACACCGGCGGCCGACGACGACGATGAACGGGTGTCCGCAGCGATGGCGCAGACCGAGGTCACGGCACTCCGGGCCCGTGCGGTGCCGTCGCTGTCCGGCGGCGAGCGCGCCAGGGTCGCCCTCGCCCGCGTGCTCGCCCAGAGCACCGGCCTCCTGCTGCTCGACGAACCGACCGCGGCTCTCGACCTGAAGCACCACGAAGACGTCATGCGGCTGATCCGCGGACGCGCGGATGCCGGGATCGCGGTCGCCATCGTGCTGCACGACCTCAATGCCGCCCTCGCGCATGCCGACCGCGTCACGCTGCTCGCCGAGGGCAGGGTCGCGGCGACGGGCACTCCGGCCGAGGTGCTGACCGCCGAGCGGATCGAGCAGGTCTACGGCCAGGCGGTCGACGTGTTCCCGCATCCGGTGACCGGGGTTCCGTTGGTGGTCGCTCGGCGCTGATCCGCTCGGGGCTAGGACTCCTCCCGCAGCGAGCGGATCATGCTCCGGAGGATCTTCAGCGCACCCGCCTGCTCGTCCTCGGTCATGCCGGAGAGCATCCGGACCTCGACCGAGCGGACGGCGGCAGTCGCCGTCGCGAGACTCTCACGACCGCGGTCGGTGAGGCGGGCGGGGAGAGCCTTGCCGACCGGGGCCTCCGCCGGCCTGGTCACGAACCCGTCCCGCTCCAGCGCCTGCAGCAGCACGTTCATCGACTGTCGCGTGACGAATGCGCCGCGCGCGAGCTCGGAGTTCGACAGCCCGGGTCGTTGCGCCAGCAGTTCGAGGCAGGAGTAGTGGGTGATGGTCATCCCGAGCGGGCGCAGCACCTCTTCCATCGCGGCACGCAGGGCGCTGGACGCTTCTTTCAGCAGGTAGCCCAGTGAGGTGTCGAGGTCGATCCCGTCGTGGTCTTGACTCATGTCAGTATTCTGACATACGCTGACCCGTGTCAGAAAACTGACACAAATGGAAGGACTTGCCTCATGCCCGTCACCGGCCCCGACTTCATCTCCCTTCAGGCACGCGACCTCGACGCCTCGCAGACGTTCTACGAGCAGTACCTCGGCCTCGTCCGCTCCCCGGCAGGACCGCCTCACGCCGTCGTCTTCGAGACGGCTCCGATCGCGTTCGCCCTCCGGGACATCGCCCCGGGCACCGACCTGACCGGTGTCGCCCAGCCCGGCATCGGCACCGCGATCTGGCTTCACGCCACTGATGTCCAGTCCATCCACGATGCACTCCTCGCCGATGGCCACACCATCGTCGCGGACCCGATCGATGGACCCTTCGGGCGCACCTTCACCTTCGCCGACCCGGACGGATACCGGATCACCCTCCACGACCGCGCCTGACACGCCATCCAGCGGGGCGGACGCCAAGCCCGGAGCCTCATCCCCTCGCGAGGTCCGGTGGGGCTGCGCTAGGGACGCACCGGCAGCACGTCGCTCAAGTTGGCGCGCGTGCCCGAAGCGTGGATGCGTCCGCCGTCTGCGGCATCCGCCCATCGCTCCGTGCCGGTGGACACGGCGATCCAGGTCGCCGCATCCATCTCCACCACGTTCGGCGGCGTGCCACGGGTGTGTCGAGGACCCTGGATGACCTGCACCGCACCGAAGGGAGGCACTCGCACTTCCACGCTGTTGCCCGGCGCCTTCTCGTCGAGCAGCTGCAGCAGATAGCGCACGGCGGTGGCGAGATCGATGCGCTGCGGCTTCACGCCCGAGGCATCCGCGGAGCGGACGGCATCGAGAGCCGCGCGTCCGTCGACGATGTCGATCTTCCTGGCCATCTCTCCAGACTACGACCGACCGCGCGCGACGAGTCCTATGCTCGGACGCATGAGCATGCATCCCCAGGGCGCCCGCGCCGAGCTGCTCGCGGCAGTCGCCGACCATTCGTGGGGCGTGCGGATCCCGCCACTCGCCGACCCGCAGAGCGCGCACGACGCGGCTGTGCTCATCCTGTTCGGCGTGCTCGATCGCATCCCCGCCCCCACGACCGACGCGGCCGTCGCCCGTGACCTCGACGTGCTGCTGCAGCGACGCGCGCCCACCCTCTCGTCCCACCCCGGTCAAGTCTCATTCCCCGGTGGACGCGTGGAGCCGGACGATGCCGACGTCGTCGCCACGGCGCTGCGCGAAGCCGAGGAGGAGACCGGGCTCGATCCGGCGGGAGTCGAGATCCTGGCCACGCTGCCGGAGATCCCGCTCGCCGCGAGCAACCATCTCGTCACGCCCGTCCTGGCATGGTGGCAGTCGCCGTCGCGGGTCGTGGCGGTCGATCACGCCGAGACGGTCGAGGTGTTCCGGGTTCCCGTCGCGCAACTGCTCGCCCCCGAGACCCGGTTCACCTCGACGATCACCCGCATGGGGCACACGTTCCGGGGCCCGGCGTTCGACGTCGACGGCACGATCGTCTGGGGCTTCACCGCGATGGTGCTCGATGCGCTCTTCGACGCGGCCGGCTGGACCGTGACCTGGGATGCTGCCGTCGAACGGACCGTCGACCTCTGAGCCCCACCGAAACCCGGAGCGCGACCCTCGGTAGTCTGGACGGGTGAAGATTCTCGTCCTCGGTTCCGGTGCCCGTGAGCACGCGATCATCCTCGCCCTGCGGGCTGAGCAGACGGAGCACGAGATCTTCGTGGCTCCCGGCAACGCCGGCATGGCACAGGATGCGAGCCCCGTCTCGCTCGATCCGCTCGACGGCGGCGCGGTCACCGCGTTCGCGCATGAGCACGCGATCGACCTCGTCGTGGTGGGCCCCGAAGCTCCGCTCGTCGCCGGAGTCGCGGATGCCCTGCGCGTCCGCGGCATCCCGGTGTTCGGACCGGGCAAGGCCGCAGCGCAGCTGGAGGGCTCGAAGTCGTTCGCGAAGCGGGTCATGGATGCCGCCGGCGTGCCCACCGGCCGTGCCGTGCGCGCCGCCACCACGGCAGAGGTCGAGAACGCGTTCGACGATCTCGGCGCTCCTTACGTCGTGAAGGCCGACGGTCTGGCTGCGGGCAAGGGCGTCATCGTCACGTCCGACCGCGCCGAGGCGCTCGCGCACGCCGAGCAGTATCTTCCCGCCGGCCCGGTGCTGATCGAGGAGTTCCTGTCCGGTCCCGAGGTCTCCCTGTTCTTCCTGAGCGACGGCGACACCGTGCGTGCGCTCAGCCCCGCCCAGGACTTCAAGCGCGCACTCGACGGCGACGCCGGCCCCAACACCGGTGGCATGGGTGCCTACTCGCCGCTGCCCTGGCTCACCGAGCAGTTCGGCAGCGAGCAGGCTTTCGTCGACGAGGTCACGCGCGACGTGGCACTTCCCGTGGTGCGCCAGCTCGACGCAGAGGGCACGCCGTTCATCGGACTCCTCTACGCGGGCCTGATCCTCACTCCCGCCGGCGTGCGCGTGATCGAGTTCAACGCGCGCTTCGGAGATCCGGAGACGCAGATCGTGCTGCCGCGACTGGTCACCCCACTGTCGGACCTGCTGTTCGCCGCGGCCTCGGGAACCCTCGAGGACCAGCCGGATCCCGTGTTCAGCGACGATGTCGCCATCACGGTCGTGCTGGCCAGCGAGGGATACCCCGAGGCACCGCAGACCGGCCGCCCGATCGAGGGCCTCGCGGAAGCCGCGGCCGTCGAGGGCGTCCGCATCGTGCACGCCGCGACCGCGAGCCCGGATGCTCCCGGCGGATCGCTCATCGCGACGGGAGGCCGTGTACTGAACGTGGTGGCGGTGGCTTCCGACTTCCGCACCGCGCGCGACCGCGCGTACGAGGCGATCGCCCGCATTCATCTCGACGGCTCCCACTACCGCACCGACATCGCCGCTCGCGTCGCCGAGTAGCCCTCCGCCCCCGCCCCTGCCCCGCCGTCCCGTCCCGCCCCGCCCCCTCCGTGTGCCCCCTCCGCCGAGCGCACGGGGTCTCGACGAGTGCACGGCTTCCCGACGTGGATACCCCGTTCGCTCGGCGAGTTCCCGTGCACTCGGCAGCGCCCAGAGCGGGGGTACGTGAGGTACGGTCGCGCGAATTCGGGCGAATGCGGGAAGGAATCCTGCCAACGTACGGGTTCGCGATTGACACGGGGGACTTTCTTCAAGAAAGTTAGCGGATGCCGCTCCGCTCCGACTGGTCCTCTGCGACCTGCCCCATCGCCCGCACCGCCGACGTGCTCGCCGACCCCTGGGTGCTGCTCATCCTGCGCGAGCTCTTCTCCGGCCGCACGCGTTTCGATCAGCTTCGTGACGCCACCGGCGCCGCCGACTCGGTGCTCTCCCGTCGCCTGACCGCGATGGGCGAGGCCGACCTCATCGCTCGCGAAGACCCCGACGATGCGCGCAGCGGCTATCGACTCACGGCCGCCGGACGCGAGACGCTCCCGATCCTGCACGCCTACGCGCGGTTCGCTCGCATCACCGACCCCGACGGGCCGTGGGGACTGACCGTGAGCTGCGGCCGCTGCGGCGATGTCTCGGACTCCGTCGACTGGTGCGCGACATGCGCGGCACCGCTCGACGCCGGCAGCACCCGGTGGGCACGGCGCAGCATGGGCGGGGAGTCCTTCGCCCTTCTCGCCGGAGACGCGGCATGACCGCCGAATCGCTCGACGGTCCGATCGAAGAGCCCCTGACCGGACGGCAGCGCCGCTTCCACCCTGCCTGGACCGTGGCCATGGTGGCCCTCATCGCGCTCATCGGCGCCGCCGGGTTCCGCGCCGCGCCCGGTGTGCTCATGGTGCCGCTCGAGGAGGAGTTCGGATGGACCACGGCGGAGCTCTCGCTCGCGGTCTCGATCAACCTGCTGCTGTACGGCCTCATCGCCCCGTTCGCGGCCGCCCTCATGCAGCGCTTCGGCATCCGCGCGGTCACGGTGGTCGCACTCTTCGTCATCGGAGCGGGCGCGGCGCTGAGCGTCTTCGTGGCGACTCCCGGCCAGCTCATCCTGACCTGGGGTGTGCTGATCGGGCTCGGCACCGGATCGATGGCCCTGGTGTTCGCCGCGACCATCACCGACACCTGGTTCGCGACCCGGCGCGGGCTCGTCTCCGGCGTGCTCACCGCCGGCAGTGCGACCGGGCAGCTGATCTTCCTCCCCGTGATCGCGGCTGCCGCGGAAGACGTCGGATGGCGCGGGGCGTCGCTCATCATCGCAGGCGGCGCCCTCGCCGTCGCGCCCCTCGTCTGGATCTTCCTGCGCAACAGACCGAGCGACCTCGGGGTCGCCCGGTACGGCGAGACCACGCCCGTCATGGCGGCGGATCCCGTTCCTCGGGGCACGGCGTGGGGTGCGGCGAAACTCGCGATCTCCACCCTGAGGGAGGCCGCTCGCACCAAGACCTTCTGGGCACTGGCGATCGGCTTCGCGATCTGCGGAGCGACGACCAACGGACTGATCGGCACGCACTTCATCCCGAGCGCGCACGACCATGGGATGGCGACGACGACCGCGGCCGGGCTGCTGGCCGTGGTGGGCGTCTTCGACATCGTCGGCACCGTGTTCTCCGGCTGGCTCACCGACCGGGTGAACCCGCGCATCCTGCTCGCCGCCTACTACGCGCTGCGCGGAGTGAGTCTGCTGTTCCTGCCGAGCCTGCTCTCGGCCGAGGTGCAACCCAGCATCATCGTGTTCATCGTGATCTACGGGCTCGACTGGGTCGCGACCGTGCCACCGACGATCGCGCTCTGCCGTGAGGTCTTCGGAGACAAGGGCCCGCTCGTGTTCGGCTGGGTGTTCGCGGCCCACCAGATCGGCGCCGGCATCGCCTCGGTCCTCGCCGGGATCGTGCGCGACCACACCGGCCAGTACACGTTCGCCTGGTTCGCCGCCGCCGGACTGTGCGCGGTCGCCGCCCTCGTCAGCGCGACCATCCGCCGCCACCCCGTATCCGTTCGCGAGTAGCTCACCCCATCCCGCACCGCACCGCACCGCACCGAGTGCACGGGAAGCTGCCGAATGCACGGCTTCTGAACGCAAACTTCCCGTGCACTCGGCGAGTACACGGGAAGTCGACGCGGATGTGCGCCAGGCTCAGAGCACCTTGGAGAGGAAGTCCTTCAGGCGTTCGTTCTTGGGCGAGCCGAAGAGCTCGGCGGGCGGGGCCTCCTCGACCACGACGCCGCCGTCCATGAAGACCGTGCGGCCGGAGACCTCGCGCGCGAAGCCCATCTCGTGCGTCACCAGCACCATGGTCATGCCGCCGGACGCCAGGTCGCGGATGACCTGCAGCACCTCACCGACCATCTCGGGATCGAGCGCGCTCGTGGCCTCATCGAACAGCATGATCTCGGGGTCCATCGCGAGCGCACGCGCGATCGCGACGCGCTGCTTCTGACCACCGGACAGGGATGCGGGCTTCGCATCGGCCTTCTCCGAGAGACCGACCCGCTCCAGGAGCGACAGCGCCCGCTCACGGGCATCGGCCTTCGTCATCTTCCCGCACTCCACCGGCGCGAGGGTGATGTTCTCGAGCACCGTCATGTGCGGGAACAGGTTGAAGTGCTGGAACACCATGCCGATGCGCTGGCGCACCTCGTCGAGCTTCACGCTCTTGTCGGTCAGGTCGACGCCGTCGATGATGACGTGTCCCGACGTGGGCTCCTCGAGCTTGTTGAGGCAGCGCAGCAGCGTGGACTTGCCCGACCCCGACGGACCGATGACCGCGACGACCTCGCCGTCTTCCACCGAGAGGTTGATGCCCTTGAGCACCTCGTTGTCTCCGAACGACTTGTGCAGGTCCTGCACCACGATCTTGCTCATGCGTTGAACGTCCTCTCCAGGCGGTTCGCGAGCAGCGTCAGCAGCGTGATCACGACGAAGTAGATGATGGCGACGATCGTCAGCACCTGTGCCGACAGGTACGTCGAGGCGATGATCTGGCGAGAGACGAACGTCAGTTCCGCCAGGCCGATCACACTGATCAGCGAGGTGTCCTTCAGCGTGATGATGCCCTGGTTGACGAACGACGGGATCATGATGCGGAACGCCTGCGGGAGCACGACCTTCTGCATGGTCTTCCAGTGGCCGAGACCCAGCGAGCGCGAGGCCTCGTTCTGTCCGGGATCGACCGCCTGGATGCCTCCGCGGATGATCTCGGTCATGTACGCGCCCGTGTTGAGCGAGAGCGTGATCGCTCCGGCGACGAACGGGTTGAACGTGAGGCCAGGGAACAGCTGCGGGATCGCGAAGAACACGAAGAACGCCTGGATGAGGATCGGCGTCCCGCGGAACACGTAGACGTAGGCCGTCGCGATCCAGCGGAACGGTGCGAACTTCGAGACCCGGCCGAAGCCGAAGATGAGCCCGAGGATGAAGGCGGCCACGATGGCGACGATCGTCGCGAGGATCGTGAGCCACAGGCCTTCCATGAGCGCGGGCCAGTACTGCACCGCGACCGAGATGATGTCGGTCGGCTGCGACGATTCCTCGCCGCCCGCCAGGTACGTGTCGACGATCTTGTCGTACTCGCCCGAAGACTTGAGGTTCGCGAGTCCGGCGTTGAACATCTCGATCAGTTCGGGGTTCTGCCCCTTGTTCACCGCGAAGCCGTACTCACCGCCGAGCTCGGGCTCACCGATCAGGCGGAAGCCGGAACCCTGCTGGATGCCGTAGGCCAGCACCGGGAAGTCCTCGAAGTAGCCGACCGCCTGGCCGGCCTTCACAGCGTCGACCATGTCGGTCGTGTCCTGGTACGGGGTGACCTTGAAGCCGTACTCGTCCTTGTTCTCGTCGGCGAAGGTCTGCCCCTGCGTGCCGGTCTTCACGGCCACGGCCTTGCCGTCGAGGTCGTCGAGCGACTGGATGTCGCTCGACTCGAGAACGCCCAGCTGGATGCCGCTGGTGAAGTAGGGCTCACTGAAGTCGAAGGTCTTCTGTCGCTCCTCGGTGATCGACATGCCGGCCATGACCGCATCGACCTGGTTCGACTGCAGCGCCTGCACCGCGGCGTCGAATCCGAGCTGGCGGATCTCGACCTCGAAGCCCTGGTCCTTCGCAATCGCGCGGAGCAGGTCCATGTCGATGCCGACGAGGTTGCCGTCCTTGTCGGTGAACTCGAACGGCGCGAAGGTCGTGTCGGTGCCGATGACGTACTTGTCGCCGTCGCTCGCGGCGGTGGCGGGGGCGGCTCCGGCGAGGAGCGCTCCGACGGCGACGAAGGCGACGAGCGCGGCCGCACCGGCGGTGCGCATCGATCGGCGCAGGCGGCCCGCCGCGGCGGATGGATTTCGGATCACGACGTGTGCTCCTCGGGTCGACAGCAGCGACCGGACGACCGCCGAGGATCTACCCTAGCTCGCGGCGAGTCGGGTCCCCGAAATATCGATCCAGTACCGCCGCACGCGGGGCCGCCCGGCCTCCGGCGCATCGATCACGTCTTCGAGCTCGCCACCGGCCCCCTCGATGGTGCGGATGGACCCGATGTTGTCGTCATCGCAGGTGAGCATCACGCGTTCGTACCCCTCCGCCTTCGCCTGGCGGAGAATCTGCCGCATCGCCTCGCGCACGATCCCTTCGCGGCGACGGGAAGGGATCACCGAATAGCCGATGTGGCCACCGAAGCGACGCAGGTAGTCGTTGAGCTCGCGGCGGAAGGAGAGGAAGCCGACCACCTGGTCCCCCTCGGTGATCCAGTAGTAATCGCAGGGCACGTGGCCCTCCGGGAGAACCGCACCGGGTGTGGCGTACAGCTCTGCGCGCTCGACGAACTCCTCGAACGCGGCCCGGTCGGGCACGAAACCCTTCTCGAGACCGCCCCCGTCGACGTGTCCACCCTCGAACTCGCCCACTGCGGCGGCCCAGGATTCGAAGAGGTCGGTGGTCGGTCGAGAGAGTGCGATCGTCATCGCCCGATGACACCAGAAAGGGGCCGCGTGCGCAAACCGACGGACACGACCCCTCCCCGGGTTCGACTACTCGGCCCGCACGGCCGCGGGTGCCGCCGCCGCCGTCTTGTCGTAACGACCCAGGAACAGCGAGGCGATCAGGGCGACCGCCATGACGCACGCCGGCAGCAGGATCGACTGCGACATCCCCGCCGCGAACCCTTCGGCCACCTGGGGCGGCAGCGATCCGCCGGTCGAGATGCCCGCCGGGGCGTCGGCGAGGCCTGGAAGGTTCGCCTCGAGACGCGACTGCATGAACGCGGCGATGGATGCCGAGCCGATCACCGACCCGATGGTCCTGGTCGTGTTGTAGATGCCGGCGCCCGCCCCCGCCTGACGCGGCGGCAGCTTGCGCGTCGCCGTGGTGGCGAGCGGACCCCACATGCCGGCGTTGCCGATGCCCATCAGCGCAGAGGGAAGCAGGAACATCCAGATCGGGGTGTCCATGTTGATCAGTGCCGAGTACCAGACCAGCGCTCCGGCGACGCAGAGCAGGCCGGGGATGAGGATGATGCGCGGATCGACCCGGTCGAGGAGCTTCCCCGCGGCCGGGGCGAGCACCCCCGAGAGCACCGCCATCGGGATCAGGAGCAGTGCCGCTTCGGTGGGCGTGAGTCCGCGTGCGGTCTGCAGGAAGAACATCATCGGCAGCGACATGCTCGTCACCGTGAAGCCGACGGCGGCGATCGCCACGTTCGCGCCCGAGAAGTTGCGGTCGCGGAACAGGTCGAGCGGCACCAGCGGCTCGCTGCGGGTCTTGGCCTGCTGGAAGATGAACAGCCCGAGCACCACGAGGCCGACGATGATCAGGCTCCATACCGAGATCGGCCCCCAGATCACACCCCAGTCGTACTTCTCGCCCTCCTGGAGTCCGAACACGATGAGGAACAGCGCCACGGCGCTCAGCACCACACCCACGATGTCGAACCGGTGCGGATGCGTCGCGAGCTTGGGCACCAGACGCCAGGCGAGCACGAAGGCGACGATGCCGACCGGGATGTTCACGAAGAAGATCCACTCCCAGCCGAAGCCGTCGACGAGCAGACCGCCCACGAGGGGACCGACGAGGGTCGCGACACCAGCGGTCGCCCCCCAGAGACCCATCGCAGCGCCGCGGCGCTCGGGCGGGAAGGTGCGGGTGATCACGGCCATGGTCTGCGGCGTCATGAACGCCGCTCCGAGACCCTGCACCGCGCGGGCGACGATCAGGCCCTCGAGTGTGGTCGACAGTCCGCACCACAGCGACGCGAGGGTGAAGACCGCGAGGCCGATCAGGTAGATGTTCTTCGGGCCGAAGCGGTCACCGAGACGTCCGGTGATCAGCAGCGGCACCGCATAGGCGAGCAGGTAGGCGCTCGTGACCCACACGACGTTGTCGAGATTGTTCGTGTTCGGGTCGAGCGCCGCCTTGATGGCCGGGTTCGCGACCGACACGATCGTGGTGTCGACGAGGATCATGAAGAAGCCGATGACCAGCGCCCAGAGGGCGGGCCAGGGGCTCGTGGGCTTGTGCCCCACGGAATAGGTGCCGGTCGACGGACCGGAGGTCGAGGGCGCGGACACCGGGGGGCGGTCTCCGTCGCGAGGGGTATCTGTCATTGCTGTGCGGCCTTTCGCTGAGCGCGGTAGCGGTCTGAGTTCTGGAATGCCGTGGGACCCCACGGCAGGACTTCGGTCTGGAGGCGGTCCAGGAGGGTGTCGAGCCAGCGCAGCTCGGCGTCCAGCAGTGCCTCCTGACGCTCGATCTCGACGAGCACCTGCTCGGGCACGCTCTTCTCCCTGGCCGTCCGCAGGCCGTCGCGGTGCCGCGCGTGATCGCCGACGAGCGCCACCCGCCGCTCCTGCAGGAGGTCGATCACCTCCGGCCTCTCGAGGTTGTGGGCCTCGGCGAGCGCGATGCGGAAGTCGGCGGGTCGGTCGATGCGGGGCAGCTCGCGCCGCACCCACGTGACGACCGCGTCACGTCCGGCATCCGTCAGGGAGTAGGTCGTGCGCTCCGGACGATTGCCCTCGCGGTCGATGCCGAGCTCATCGATCAGCCCGGCACGATGCAGCCGGGACACCGTGTGGTAGAGCGTCCCGTTGGTGATCGTGATCAGGCGATCATCGTGGCGGGCCCGCATGAGCCGCACCATCTCGTAGGGGTGCATGTCGCCCTCGCGCAGCAGCGCGAGCACCATCACCCCCATGGGGGTGAGTCGGTCGACGGCATCCTTCTTCATGTCCCCACCTCGAATAGTCCATGTGGACTATACGCCCCCCAACGGACACCGACAAGACCGACATCCGCGGTCCCTCAGCTGATCAGCCCAGAGCGGCCGCGAGCTGCGTCGCGGCGAGGGGTCGGTCCGCGTAGACGAGCCGCATCACCGCAGGATCGGGGTTGCCGACATCCGGCGCGCGATGCACGAGGTGGAGGCCCAGCTTCTCCGCGACGTGCGCCGACGCCCGGTTGTGCTCCACGAGATAGGCGATGACCGGTCGATCGGGGTCGACGAGCCGCGCCTGCTCGATGCCGGCGCGCGCCAGCTCGGTCGCATAGCCGTGCCCGTGCTGGTCGGCCGCGATGCGGTAGCCGACGTTCCACACCTCGCCGCGAAGCAGCGTGCAGCCGCCGTTCCCGATGATCTCGCCCGTGTCGCGCAGACGTGCCACCCATGATCCGAGTCCCGCCTGCTCCCAGCTGCGGTCCCAACGCCTCATCATGTCGAGAGTCGCGGCAGGGTCGGTGTGTCGAAGGCTCGGGAAGTGCGTCCACACCCGCGGATCGTTCTGGATCGCGAAGATCGCATCGAGGTCGGCGGCCACCGCCCGCGACAGACGGAGCCGGTCGGTGAAGATGTCGTCAGCCACGCCTCCACGCTAGACACCGGCTCCGACACCCGTCGGCGCGACCCACGGACGCAGGCGATCGCGGTCGCACGGAACCGGGATAATAGGCGGGTGAGCACACCTTCAGAAGGCACGGCACAGAGCATTCCCGGCTGGCGGCACATCTACTCGGGCAAGGTCCGCGACCTGTATGCCTCGGAAGACCCGGCGGACACCCGCATCCTCGTCGTGGCCTCCGACCGCGTGAGCGCCTTCGACTTCGTGCTCTCCCCCGGCATCACCGACAAGGGCGCCCTGCTGACACGGCTGAGCCGCTGGTGGTTCGCCCAGCTCTCCGACTTCCCCAACCACATCGCCGCGGGCGAGCTGCCCGAGGCCGTCGCCGATCGCGCCATGCTCGCGCAGTCGCTCGAGATGCTGCCGATCGAGTGCGTCGTGCGCGGCTACATCACCGGTTCCGGCTGGGTCGAGTACCAGGAGAGCGGCACCGTGTGCGGCATTCCGCTCCCGGCCGGCCTGCAGAACGGCGATCGGCTGCCCGAGCCGCTGTTCACCCCGGCGTACAAGGCCCCGATGGGCGAGCACGACGAGAACATCACGTTCGAGCGCGCCGTCGAGCTCGTCGGCGCCGAGCGGGCGGCCGAACTACGCGACACCTCCCTGGCGATCTACACGGCTGCGGCCGCCATCGCCGAGGAGAAGGGCCTGATCCTCGCCGACACCAAGTTCGAGTTCGGGACGGATGCCGACGGCACCCTGCGCCTGGCCGACGAGGTGCTCACGAGCGACTCCTCCCGGTACTGGGACGCCGAGGCTTGGCGCACCGGCACCACGCCGAGCGCGCGCATGGCGAGCTTCGACAAGCAGATCGTGCGCGACTGGCTGGCCGCGAACTGGGACCAGCAGGGCGAGCCGCCGCTGCTTCCGGACGACGTGGTCGCGCGCACCGCCGACCGCTACCGCGAGCTGATCGAGCGCCTCGGCGCCTGACCTCGCGACCGTCGAGGCCACTCGTCACGCAGGTCCACGGACCGGTCCGCGGACGAATGCATGACGATCGGACAGATGCATGACCATCGGCTGCGCGCCCCTCATGCATCCTTCATCCGCTCCTGCACCTGAGCGCAGGTCGGCGCCAGCGCTCAGGAAAAACTCAGGAATCGGTAGTGTTGCTCCAGCACTCCTGCCATCCCCCGAACCTTGAGGAGCCCGCATGGCCCTGTGGAAGCTGCACGGAAACGGCCGCACGGTCGAGCCCGGTGCCGTCGTCCGTCCCGACGAGCGCCTGAACTGGCCCGCGACGATCGCGATCGGTCTCCAGCATGTCGTGGCGATGTTCGGCGCGACGTTCCTGGTGCCGATCATCACCGGGTTCCCGGTCGCCACCACGTTGCTCTTCAGCGGTGTGGGCACGATCCTGTTCCTGCTGGTCACCCGCAACAAGCTGCCCAGCTACCTCGGTTCGTCGTTCGCGTTCATCGCGCCGGTGACCGCAGCGACCGCGTCCGCGAACATGGGCACCGCCCTGGCCGGGATCGTCGCCGTCGGCGTGCTGCTGGCGATCATCGGCGTCGTGGTGCACACGGTCGGGGTGAAGTGGGTGGACCGCTTCCTGCCGCCGGTACTCGCCGGAACGATCGTCGCCCTCATCGGTTTCAACCTCGCGGGCGCAGCGCACAACAACTACGCCGCAGCGCCGGTGACCGCGACCTTCACCCTCGCCATCACCATTCTCTTCGCCGTCGTCTTCCGCGGCTTCCTCGGCCGCATCTCGATCTTCCTCGGCGTCATCGCGGGGTACATCTTCGCGGCGTTCCGCGGTGAGCTCGACTTCGCAGCAGTCGAGAAGGCGGACTGGGTCGGCCTTCCGACCTTCACGTTCCCGAACTTCACCGAGCCCGGCACGCTCACGGCGCTTGCGATGTTCCTCCCGGTCGTTCTCGTTCTGATCGCCGAGAACGTCGGCCACGTCCGTGGCGTCGCGACCATGACCGGAGACGCGACGGTGAACCAGCAGACAGGCAAGGCGCTGATCGCGGACGGCGTCTCGACGACCCTCGCCGGCTTCTTCGGCGGTTCCGGCACGACGACCTACGGCGAGAACATCGGCGTGATGGCGTCCACCCGCGTCTACTCCACCGCCGCCTACTGGGTGGCGGGCACGGCCGCGATCCTGCTCAGCCTCTCCCCGAAGTTCGGCGAAGTCATCAACTCGGTGCCCGCCGGTGTGCTCGGCGGCGTGACGACGGCGCTCTACGGTCTGATCGGGGTCATCGGCATCAAGATCTGGGTCGACAACCGCGTCGACTTCTCGCGCCCGGTCAACCAGTACACGGCGGCCGTCGCGCTGATCATGGCGGTCGGCGGCTTCATGATCAAGGACGAGGCCTCCGGCTTCGAACTCGGCGGCATCGTCATCGCCACGGTGGCTGCGATCCTCATCTACCACCTCGGCAACCTGATCGCGCGCCTGCGCAAGACCGGTGCCGACGACCCGAAGCCGCTCGAGGCGGTCGGTCCGCTCGGCGGCGACCCCGAGTAGGCCGCGCCGCGCACAGACGGAGATCCCGGATGCCTCTCGTGAGGCATCCGGGATCTCTGCGTTTCGGGTGGCGCGCCAGAACGCTCAGTCGATGACCGCGAGCACCCCATCGGCGGCGACCATCGCGGACAGCTCGACCCGCTGAGACAGCGATCCGGATCTGTGGGCGGTCACCGTGGTCTCCATCTTCATGGCGTCGAGGACCGCGACCGGCTCTCCCTCCGCGACCTGGGTGCCGTCGTCGACGAGCCAGCGCACGAGCGTGCCCGGCACCGGTGCGCGCAGTTCGGTCGGGTCGGACGTGGGCGCTGCGGGCGCGGGGGCAGCCGGACGACCGAGGCCCGACAGCAGGCCGGCCGGGAGACCCAGCATCACGCGTCGGCCGTCGATCTCGACAGGGAAGCGCTGCAGTGCGGAGTCCGACACGGCCGCCGGCCGCGACTGCGTCTCCAGCTTCGGCAGCAGCGCACTCTCGATCCACTGCGTGTGCACGACGAAGGTGTCCGTCGCGAAGGCAGGGTCGTCGAGCGCCATCACGTCGAACGGGATCACCGTCGCCGGCCCCTCGACGGTCAGCTCACGCAGAGCCCGCCGCGCCCGCACGATGGCCGCATCGCGGGACTCGGCGTGCACGATCAGCTTGGCGATCATCGAGTCGAAGGCCGGCTGCACGACGTCGCCCTCTTCGATGCCGCTGTCCCAGCGCACGCCGGGTCCGCCGGGGATCCGCAGTCTCTCGACACGACCGGGGCTCGGCAGGAAGCCCCGCCCGGGGTCCTCGGCATTGATGCGGAACTCGAACGCGTGCCCGATGGGTGCCGGCGTCTCGACGAAGGACGGACCTTCCCCGAACGCGATGCGGAACTGCTCGCGCACCAGGTCGGTTCCGGTGACCTCCTCGGTGACCGGATGCTCCACCTGAAGCCTTGTGTTCACCTCGAGGAACGAGATGGTGCCGTCGGCCGCGAGCAGGAACTCCACGGTGCCGGCCCCGCGGTACTCCACCTCGCCGCAGATCGACCGTGCCGCGTCGTGGAAACGCGTCCGCTGTTCGACGGAGAGTCCCGGCGCCGGCGCCTCCTCGATGAGCTTCTGGTTGCGACGCTGCATCGAGCAGTCGCGGTCGCCGACCACCACGACACCGCCGCGCCCGTCGCCGAGCACCTGCACCTCGATGTGCCGCGGGCTCTCGAGGAAGCGCTCCACGAAGCACTCTCCGCGACCGAATGCCGCGATCGCCTCGCGAGTGGCCGCGTCGAAAGCCGCCGCGACCTCGGACAGCTCGCGCACCACCTTGAGCCCGCGGCCGCCACCGCCGAACGCCGCCTTGATCGCGATGGGGAGTCCGTGCTCCTCGGCGAACGCCACCGCCTCCTCAGGCCCGGCCAGCGGCTGGTCGGTACCGGCGGCGAGCGGCGCTCCGACCCGCTGCGCGATACGGCGAGCGGTCATCTTGTCGCCGAGTGCATCGATGCTCTCGGGCGACGGCCCGATCCAGACCAGCCCGGCCTCCTCGACGGCCCGTGCGAACGCGGCGCTCTCCGAGAGGAAGCCGTATCCGGGGTGCACGGCGGTCGCGTCCGCCCGGCGCGCGGCGGCGAGCAGCGCCTCGATGGAAAGATACGTGTCGGCCCCCGTTGCTCCCCCCAGGCCCACGGCCTCATCGGCCAGGCGCACGTGCAGGGCATCGGCATCCTGATCCGCATAGACCGCGACCGAGGTGTATCCGGCCTCGGCGCAGGCGCGGACGACGCGCACCGCGATCTCCCCGCGGTTGGCGATCAGGACCCTCTGCGTGGTCGGCTCGGTCGACACGGTGGTCATGAGGACTCCTTGACGGTGAAACGAAGACGCACTCCCGGAGCCAGTTGACCGGCGAGGTCGAGGCTGCGGTCCGTGAGGGCGCCGATGATGGGGTATCCCCCGGTGAGCGGATGATCCGGCAGGAACAGGACGGGCTGCCCATCGGGCGGCACCTGGACGGCCCCCGTGACAGCACCCTCGCTCGGCAGTTCGCCACCGACCGCGCGCTCCAGGGGCACCTCCCCCTGGAGCCTGATGCCGACGCGATCCGAACGCGGCGTGACGGTCCACTCCTGTCCGGTGAGGGTCGCGAGCGCGTGCCCCGTGAACCAGTCGTCCCGAGGGCCGAGCGTGATCTCGAGGTCGACGAGCTCTCCCGAGGCAGGGAGCTCGCGCGGCAGCGCATCGGGCTCGACGGGATGCGGCGCCGCGCCGCCCACCGGGACGACGGCACCCGCCACGAGCGCTTCCGGGCCGAGCCCGGCGAGGGTGTCCGCCGCACGGCTGCCCAGCGCGGGCACCGCATCCAGGCCTCCTCGCACGGCGACGACGTAGCGCAGCCCGCGCTCGGGGTGACCGAGGGTCAGTTCGTCGCCGTCGACGGTGGCGAAGGGCTCACCGTGCGCCACGGAACGAACGGTGCCGCCGACCTCGGTCAGGCGGAGCGCGCCGATCGCGCCGGCGACCGCGGCGACGCCGGCTCCCCGGAATCGCAGGACGGCTCCTCCGACGCTCTCGAGCACCGCGGCGTCGCGTGCATTGCCCACGGCACGGTTCGCGTCGTGCACGGCCCGGCGGTCCGCAGCCCCGGATGCCGAGACGCCGAGTGCCGCATAGCCCGGGCGCCCGGCGTCCTGCACGAGCAGCTGCAGCGACGGGCGGACCACCTCGACGGCAGCTCCCGCGCCGAAACCCAGACCATCTGCATCCGTCGCGGAGTGTTGGGCCGCGACGCGCCGTGCGCGCGTCGGGTCGTCTCCGTTTAGGCCCGGGCGACCGCCCTCCAGCCGAGCGGCCTCGCGCACCTGCGCGAACCGCACCGCCGTCCCGGGCGACAGCAGCGCGGGCGGGTTCCGCTCGATGTCCCACATCACGGCATCCGTGCGTCCGATGAGCTGCCATCCCCCCGGGCTCTCGCGCGGGTAGACGCCGGTGAACTGCCCGGCGAGCGCGACCGAGCCGGCGGGCACGCGTGTGCGCGGCGACGATCGGCGCGGCACGTCGAACAGGGGATCGCTGCTCACGACGTATCCGAAGCCGGGGGCGAAACCGGAGAACGCCACCCGCCAGTCCGCGGCGAGGTGCCGGTTGACGAGTTCCTCCGCCGAGACGCCCAACAGCGATGCCGCCTCGTCGAGGTCTTCGCCGTCGTACCGCACCGGTACGGTGACCTCGCCGGTGCCCGGCGGATGCGCGGTGTCGATCTCGGTCGCGGCCAGCACCGCTGAGAGATCGGCGGTGGAGACCCGCACCGGATCGAAGCGCACGAGCACGGTGCGGGCGCCGGGGATGCGCTCGACGATGCCGGGCACGCCCTCCCACGCGAGGTTCAGGCGCATCGCCTCGTCGAGGTCGGATGCCTCGACGAGGAGAGCGTGATCGGATGCCGTGAGGATACGCATCAGACGAGGTACTCCGCATCCGGAACATCGGTGATGAACATGTACCCGGGCGCGTGCGTGATCGCGAACGGCGGCCTCGAGGCCATGATCGCGGCCTGCGGGGTGACACCGCAGGCCCAGAAGACGGGCACTTCGCCGTCGCGCACCTCGGGAGCATCCCCGAAGTCGGGATGCGCCAGGTCGTGGATGCCGAGCGATGCCGGGTCGCCGATGTGCACCGGAGCACCGTGCACCGCGGGAGTGCGGCCGGAGATCTGCACGGCATCCGCGACGCGAGCCGCGGGGATCGGACGCATCGAGACGACCATCTCTCCGCGCAGTCGTCCGGCGGGCGCGCACGACACGGAGGTGCGGTACATGGGCACGTTCCGGCCGAGCTCCTGATGGCGGATCGGGATCCCTGCCTGTGCGAGTCCGGATTCGAAGGTGAAGCTGCATCCGATGAGGAAAGCCACGAGGTCGGGATGCTCCGCCCAGGCCGCGGTCGCGTCGCCGACCTCCTCGACCAGCTCCCCCTCGCGCCAGATGCGGTACCGGCCGATGTCGGTGCGGATGTCGCTGCCGGGTGCGAGCCGCGACTCCACCGCGCCCTGCTCGATCACCTCGAGCACCGGGCACGGCTTCGGGTTCCGCTGCGCGAAGAGCAGCGTCTCGAAGGCCCAATCGGCCGGTACCGCGATGAGGTTCGCCTGGGTCAGCCCGACCGCGACTCCGCTGGTCGGCTCGGCGTGACCGGCCCGGATCGCGGCGCGAGCAGCGCGTGCGTCGGCGAGTTGGTCGGCGGTGGCGAGAACGGTCATGTCAGGCGCCCGCGAACGGGGCGATCGTGATTCCCGCCTCCTGCAGCATCCGCTTGGTCTCTGCGGCCATGGCCACCGAGCCGGGACTGTCGCCGTGCACGCAGATCGACTGCGCGACCACGGGCACATCGGTGCCGTCGATCGCACGGATCACGCCGTCGGCGGCGAGGCGCACCATGCGCTCGGCGACCGCTGCCGGGTCGTGCAGCACCGCGCCCTCCTCGGTGCGCGAGACGAGCTGCCCGTCGGGCTGATACGCGCGGTCCGCGAACGCCTCGGCGGCGACGGCGAGCCCTGCCCGCTCGGCCACGTCGAGCACGACGCCTCCGGAGAGCCCGAGCAGCACCAGACCAGGGTCGATCGCGCGGATCGCGGCCACGACGTCCTTCGACTGCCGCTCGTCGCGGGCGATCGTGTTGTAGAGAGCGCCGTGCGGCTTGACGTACGAGACCCGGCCGCCGACCGCGGAGGCGAGCCCGATGAGCGCACCGAGCTGGTACTCGACGTGCGCCTGCAGCGTGGCCGAGTCGATGTCGACCTTCGTGCGTCCGAAGTTCTCGTAGTCGCGGTAACCGGGGTGCGCGCCGATCACCACGCCGTCCGCCACGGCAGCCGCGAGCGTCTCGCGGATCCCCTCGGGGCTGCCGGCATGGAAACCGCACGACACGTTCGCGCTCGTGACGAGGCGGAGCATGCTCGCGTCGTCGCTGACGATCCGGTCGGCGACGTTCTCGCCGAGGTCCGAGTTCAGGTCGATCGATGTCATGCGATCACGCTCCGATTCCGAGGAAGGCGAAGATGGGGCCGACCGAGACGATACCCATGTACCAGGTGAGCAGCGTCACGAGCGTACCGGCGACGAGCAGCCACATCGGGTACTTCTTCGAGCCGAGCAGGTCGCGACGGAACCAGCCGATGTACATGAACACCGTGAGTCCGATCGGCAGGATCAGGCCGTTGAAGCCGCCGACGAACACGAGGATCGCCGCAGGAGCGGTACCGATCGAGAGGTACACCGCCAGCGACACCACGATGAACGCGACGGTCGCGAGCTGCAGCGGCCACCCGCCCTTGAGCTTCGTGGTGAAGGTGGAGAGGAAGGTGGCGGAGGTGTAGGCCGCACCGATGACCGAGCTGATCGCCGCGGCCCAGAAGATCGCACCGAAGATGCGGAGGCCGGCGTCGCCGAGCACCGCGCCGAACGCCTGACCCGCGGGGTTCGCGCCCTGCCCGGAGAGGTCGAGCGTGACGCCGGAGGCCACGACGCCGAGGATCGCGAGGAACAGGACGTAGCGCATCACGCCGGTGACGAGGATGCCGTTGGTCGCCGCACGCATGACGGGGCCGGCGTGCTCCGGTCCGGTGTGTCCCGAGTCGAGGTAGCGGTGGGCGCCGGAGTACGTGATGTATCCGCCGACGGTGCCGCCGACGATGGTGGTGATGGTGGCGAAGTTCAGCTCGTCGGGCACGAAGGTCTGGCGCAGCGCCTCGCCGATCGGCGGCTGGGCGATCACGGCCACGACCACGGTCATGACGATCATGGCGATTCCCAGCACGACCAGCACGATGTCCATCACGGGGCCCGCCTTCTTCACCAGGAAGATGATGATCGCGAGGGCCGCGGTGACCATGCCGCCGAGCTTGGGGTCGATGCCGAGCAGGGCGTTGAGTCCCAGTCCGCCACCGGCGATGTTCCCGATGTTGAAGGCCAGCCCGCCGATCACGACGAGCACGGCGATCAGGTGTCCGGAGAAGGGGATGGCGCTGTTCGCGAGTTCGCCGGCGCGCTTGCCGGACGAGGTGATCATGCGCCAGACGTTCAGCTGCACCGCGATGTCGACGAGGATCGAGATGAGGATCGCGAACGCGAAGGCGGCCCCCATCGTCGCTGTGAACGTGGCGGTCTGCGTGATGAAGCCGGGGCCGATGGCGCTGGTGGCCATGAGGAAGATCGCGCCGATGACGGCACTGCGGCCCGCGCGCTTCTTGGCGGACGAGAGGCGGGCTTCGTCCTCCGGGGAGAGGGAGGCGGTGGTCTGCTCTGACATGCGGGGGGTTCCCATCGTCGTTGGTGGGTGTCGGGTGACCCCCAGTGTAGAACGGATAGGCATTGATTGTTCAACAATCGTGTTACGGCCGTGCTACAGAACGGTTGCTTTCGTGTGATTTCCCTCCTGCGACCGCAGACGATGCCGCAGCCCCGCCGCCTACGATGAAGGCATGAACCAGCAGGGCCCGCTCGCCGACGTCCTCCGTCAGCGCATCATCGACGGCGACTTCGCGCCGGGGTCACGACTCTCGGAATCAGCCCTCGCCGAGCAGTTCGACGTCTCGCGCAACACGCTTCGCGAAGCCTTCCGTGTGCTCGCCGAGCAGGGCCTCGTCGAGCACATCCCCCACCGCGGGGTCTCGGTGGCGTCACCGACCATCGCCGACGTGATCGACATCTATCGGGCCCGCCGCGTGATCGAATGCACCGCACTGCGCCAGTCCGAGCCCGAGCACCCCGCCGTGCAGCTCATGCGCGAAGCCCTGGCCGAGGCCGAGGAGCAGCTGCCGCACGAGGATTGGCGACGCATCGGCAGCGCGAACATGGCCTTCCACGACGCGATCGTCGCCCTCGCCGACAGCGCACGGCTCGCCCGCACCTACCGCGATGTCGCCGCCGAGCTGCGTCTCGTCTTCCTCGAGATCGACGAGCCGAGGTCGCTGCACGAGCCGTACGTCCGTCGAAACCGCGCGGTGCTCACGGCTCTGCTGGAACAGGGACCCGAAGCCGCTGCGGAAGAACTCGAGCGCTACCTCACCGCATCGGAGCGCAGTGTGTTGGGGGCTTTCGCCCGCATGGGCCACGCCTGACCCCCGACGTCTCGCCGGGACGCACACCACCTTCGACCAGAACGACGTTCGGTATTTTTGACCTGAGTGCATAAATCTGTGAACGTGCCGGGAGATGCCTTGCCATCGCGTGAGAGCCATGCTTACCGTGAGCGCACTTCGACAGGATCGGCTGCGCAGAGTTGCTCACCTTTCCGCCGGGGGCCGCGTGCCGAGGGGGCGCGCGGAATCGTTCAGATCGAAAAGGACTACTACTTTGCGACTCACGAGAAAACTGGCGTTCGCCGCTACCGCGGCTGCTGCGCTCTGCCTCGGCACGGTCATCCCCGCTGCCGCGAATTCCGCACCCGACGCCGATGACATCCCCACCTTCCAGGAGTTCGAGGCGTCGACCTACCGAGACGTCGACGGTGCCTACGTCGTCAACGGAGACGAGGTGATCTCCAACCAGGGCGAACTGCGTTCGTTCTACGAGCAGCTCCTCGGCGCCGACCCCGTGACCAACGGTCTCATCGTCAACACCGTCAACAGCATCGACGACAAATGGTCCGACGCGCAGGTGGCGAACCTCACCTATTGCGTCAGCACCGCCTTCGGTGCACGTCACGCCGACGTCGTGAACGCGATGGAAAGCGGTGCTGCCCTCTGGGAAGCCGCATCCTCGAAGATCGACTTCATCTACGACAGCAGCGCCGATGCCAACTGCACGACGCGCAACAACGCCGTCCTGTTCTCGGTGGAGCCGGTGCAGACGACGCAGTACATCGCCAGGGCCTTCTTCCCGAGCACCGCACCGCGTCTGCAGAACGTCCTCATCGACGACTCGATCTGGACCCCCGGCTCGTCCTGGACCCCGACGAACGTGCTCGGCCATGAACTGGGCCACGTGCTCGGCTTCCGCCACGAGCACACCCGCCCGGAGGCCGGCACCTGCTTCGAGGACAACAACTGGCGTCCTCTGACGCCGTACGACTCCTCGTCGATCATGCACTACCCGCAGTGCAACGGATCGTCCGACGACCTGTCGATGACGAGCGTCGACACCGCCGGAGTCGTCTCCCTCTACGGGAACTGACACCGGTCAGCACGTCGGAATCAGCGGGGCCCGGTCGTTCGCGACCGGGCCCCGCGTTCGTCCGTCGTTCAGGCGGAGTCACCCGGCAGTTGCTCGCGCCCCCGCAGAGCCGCCGTGGCCCGCGGCCGCGGCTCACCGTCACGCAGCGGAGCCGGTGGCGCGATGGACGCCGTGGGCTCGGGGAGTCCGTACCGTCGGAACATCCAGCGGCGGGCCTCCTCGAGCGGATACGTATCGCCGAAGACGGCGGATTTCACGAAGACACCCTCGATCGTGCTGCGCAGCATCACCTCTTCGAGCGCCGGGTCGTCGGCCCCTCGCGCGCGGAAGAGGTCACGGACCGCGTCCTCCGCCGCGGTGGCGCCCGCCTCGTGCCGGGCCTCCGACTCCGCGAAGAGTCGATGCGTGGCCGGCTGCTGCTGCATCGCGAGCACCGCGCGCTGCAGCGGTATCGCATAGGCGGTGGCCGTGAGAGCACCGTCGATCACCGCGGCGAGCATCTCGTCGGGCGTGCCCTCGACGCGGGCGAAGCCGAGCACGGTCTCGAACCAGCGATCGATCACGGCGGCGACGAGTTGCTCCTTGCCACCGAAGTGATAGTTCACGAGCCCCTGGGCGACGCCGGCACGCTTCGTGATCTCGGCGATGCTCGCCCCTGCGACGCCCCGTTCGCTGAACGTCTCGATCGCCGCCTGCAGGATGTTCTCCCTGGCACGCTCGCGGGCCAACCGGTTCTGCTCGTCGGAGCGCGCCACGTGGCATCCACCTCCTGAGTCCCGCCGGTCCGTCTTTCGAAATCGCCCCCCTGCCGTATAGATTACTCACTGAATGTTCGTTCAATCTATGAACCGACACGGATTCACCCTTCCCAGGAGCACCCATGCACTCTTTCGCGAGCGTCGACTTCAACAGCGTCACCTCGATCTTCGAATGGCTCGTGAGCCAGTGGTGGGCGTGGACGATCGTCGGGGTCGTCGTGCTGTTCTTCCTCGTGATCTGGATCCTGCCGGCCGCCAAGGTCAAGGCCTCGCCCGAGCACCCCACCACCGGGGTCGAAGCCGATGAGATCGCGCTCGGCTTCCTGCAGATCGTGAACCTGCCCTCAGGCGCCTGGAACGATCCGACCGCTTCGCTCCTCGACGACCGCGAGAAGAAGGTCCTCGTCGACCAGTGGGGCGTGCACACACGAGACGAATGGCTCGCCAACATCGAGCGCCTGAGCACCGTCCGCCGCCGTCGCGAGGTATGGATGCTGTACCTCGCCGTACGCACCGAACTCGCCCAGCGCCTCGGCCGCACGCCGAAGGCCAAGGAATGGCTCGCCGCCATCGTGCAGGAGGGCGGCGACAAGCGCGATGCACGCGCTTTCGTCACCTCGATCGAGTACGCCGAGACCGAGGTGCGCAAGCGCGTGGGCAAGGACATCGTCACCCCCGGGCTCTTCGTGAAGACCCTCGATGGCTACGGCCTGGGTCAGGCCGTGGCCATGACGACCTGGGGTGTCGCGCTCGGACACGGCGACGTCGCTGAGGCACGCGCGATCATCCACCGCATCAACGTCGAAGGGCGCCCGGCGTTCGAATCATGGGCCGACTTCGGCCTGAGCTACATCGTGGGACGTGTCATGCACTGGACGGACGGCAACGTCGATGAGAAGTCGTTCGAGAAGTTCGGCGACGGCTGGTCCGACTTCCAGGCCGCAGCGTCCGAGAAGCGCAACGGCCCGTGGGCGACGCTGTCATGGAGCCTGTGACTGTAGACCTGGAACCGCTGCGACGGAGCGCGGGCCTGCGCGACATCCGCACCTACGAGCGCATCTGCGGGATCCCGCCGCATCGCCGCTTCCTGGTGATCCTGGTGGTCGTGCTGCTGTTCGCCGCCGCGATGCTGACCGGGCTCTGGTTCCTCGGCCGCAGCGACATCCTCACGGTCGCCCCGATCCTCGGGGTGTTCGTGATCGGATACACCGTGCTCGCCGCGGTCGGCTTCCTGTGGTGGGCGGTGGGATTGAGCCGGCGGGTGAAGGTCGCCGCGTTCGCCTGGCAGAACGGATGGGCCTACGCCGACATGCTCGAGCGCACCCGTCGCCCCGGCACCGCGTTCGCCCGCGTGGTGCACGGGCGGGAGCGCGCGGTCATCGCCTGTGACGACACGCGGATGCCGTTCGAGTTGGGCATGCATCATTCGGTGTCACACGGGCAGGAGCGCGCCACGATCCAGCGGCCGTTCGCCTTCATCGAGCTGCCGCTGCCGGCATCCGTGCCGCACATCGTGCTCGCGAACCGCAAGCGCAGCATCATTCCGACGCTCGGGCTCGGCCGCGGCGCCGCCCGGATGGACCTGGAGGGGGATTTCGCGAAGACGTTCCGTCTCATCGTGCCGGAGGGCTATCAGCAGGACGCGCTCTACATCTTCACCCCGGATCTCATGGCACGGGTTCTGGACCTCGGATCCGGCGCCGAGATCGAGCTCGTCTCCGACCGGCTCTACGTGTACCTGCCGTCCGGCACACGGTTCGACCATGCCGAGACCATGACGGCGGTGCTCACCTTGGCCGAGGAGTTCCATCGGCGCTTCGCGGTGCGCACCGAGCTGTACCGCGATGACGAGGCGGGAGGCCTCGCCGCCAGAGCAGGCGTGTCGGTCGGCCTGCGCGGCCAACGGCTGGGCGGTCGCGGGATCTCGGTGTTCGCGGTCGCCGGCACGGCCGCGGTGCTCCTGCTCTCCGCCGGCCTCACCGCCTTCTCGCTCTTCGGCGGTGACATCCTCAGCTCGCTCGTCGGCTGAGCCTCAAGACCCACGGCTGTGGGCCTGGCCCGGAGGGGGCGCCAGGGCCACAGCCGTGTTCATCCCCTCCGCGGACGCTCGCGCACCCCGACGCGGTTCGTCAGGACCGGACGTGGTTGGTCAGGCCGAGGCCCGGATCACCAGCTCGGTCGGCAGGATCGTCGTGGTCGGCGGGTCCTCCCCCGCGAGCCGCGACAACAGGATCCGGGCCATGGCCTCACCCTGCGCGTACATCGGCTGGCGCATCGTGGTCAGCTGCGGATCGGTCGTGAGCGCGACCGAGGAGTCGTCGAAGCCGACCAGCGCGATGTCCTCCGGCACACGCACACCCGCCGAGCGGAGGGCGGTCAGGGCGCCACGGGCCATCAGGTCGCTCGCGACGAAGATCGCATCCGGACGCCCGCCGTCGAGCAGACGCCTGGCGGCCTCCGCACCGCTCGCCTCGCTGTAGTCGCCCTCCTCCTCGGCGTACGGGGCGAGGCCGGCATCCGCCAGAGCGGCGCGGAACCCCTGCACACGATCTTCCGAGGCGACCATCGTGAGCGGACCGGAGATCGTCGCGATGCGTGTGCGGCCGATGTCGATCAGGCGGCGGGTGGCGTGCTTCGCTCCGGCCACGTTGTCGACGTCGACGACGTAGTCCCCGTCGTGACGGCGCACGGGGCGGCCGCCGAACACGACCGGCACGGCATCCGCGATCCGATCGATGAAGGCGTCGCTCGTGTGGTGCGAGACGATCAGCGCACCGTCCACGCCGCCGTTGCGCACGAAGCTGGTCATCTTGTCGCCGGGGTCATCGCTCGCGATGAGCAGGTTGAGCAGGTAGTCCGATCCGCCGAGCGCCCCGGTGATGCCCGCGACGATGGCTGCGAAGAACGGGTCGCCGAAGAAACGCGTGGTGTCTTCGGGGACGATCAGCGCGATGGCGTGGGTCTGGCGTGATGCCAGGGAGCGCGCGGCCCGATTGGGCACGTAGTTCAGCTCGTCGATCGCCGCGCGCACCGCGGCGAGGGCCTCCGGGCTCACGGCCGTCGACCCGTTCACGACCCTCGACACTGTCGACCGGGAGACACCGGCGGCGGATGCCACCTCTTCGATGGTCGCTCGGGGCGACATCAGCGTACGCACTCTTCCATCGCCCTATTCTCACCGGTTCACGCGTGCGACGACGACCGCCCCGCTTCGAGTCGCGCAAATGGTCGCTTCTCGGCCGCAGATACGGCCATTCGCGCGACTCGAGGGGCGGTCAGCGGGGTCAGAGCGCCCGGGCCGCGATGATGCGGGCGTACTCCCGACCCGAGTCCTTGAGCGTGCGCTCCTGGGTGTCGTAGTCGACGCGTACGATGCCGAACCGCTTGTCGTATCCCCACGCCCATTCGAAGTTGTCGAACAGCGACCAGTAGAAGTAGCCGCGCACATCGACACCCGCCTCGGCGGCATCGAGCACCGCGCCCAGGTGCAGGCGAAGGAACTCGGTGCGCTCGGCGTCGTGCACGCGCGTCTCGCCGTCTTCGACCGCCACGGCATCGTCGTAGGCCGCCCCGTTCTCGGTCATGTAGAGCACGGTGCCCGCGGGCTCGGCGTACTCGTTCCAGATCCGCTGCAGCACACGGGTGAGACCCTCGGGCTGCACCTCCCAGTTCTGCGCGGTGCGGGGCAACCCCCGCTCGACCGCGTGGATGCCGTCGCTCGACGGGTAGGGGCTGCGCCGCACGCGCCCGGTCTCGGGCTCCGCGGAGACCGGCCCCTCAGCCGGAGCAGTGCCCGATACGAGGTCGCCGTGGTAGTAGTTCACCCCCTGCGTGTCGATGTGCTGCGAGATCAGCTGGAGGTCGCCGTCCTGCACGGCCGCCTCGAACTGCGCGACCGCGTCGGCATCGACCGCGCGGAT
Organism: Microbacterium sp. K27; assembly: GCF_004794435.1. Classification (NCBI taxonomy): domain Bacteria; kingdom Bacillati; phylum Actinomycetota; class Actinomycetes; order Micrococcales; family Microbacteriaceae; genus Microbacterium; species Microbacterium sp. K27. The sequence goes on along the minus strand of NZ_SSDK01000020.1, from coordinate 15,870 downwards.
GTCTTCGACGATGTCGGCGGGGTAGCTGCCGCAGTAGATCGGGTCGAGGAACCAGCGGTTGAACTGTCCGTCCACGCGACGAGCCGCATCGACATCGGCCGGATTCTGCGGGTCTGCGGGGTCGGCGACCGTGTGGTTCAGGGTGATGCCGAGGTTGAGCGAGGCGTCGCGTCTGCGGAACTCCTGCACGGTCGTGCCGTGTGCGAGAAGCAGGTGGTGCGAGGCGAGCAGCCCCTCCGCGATGCTGGTGTGCCCGGGCGCATGCTCGCCGGCAGTGTACGAGAGGAACGACGAGCACCACGGCTCATTCAACGTGGTCCACACGTTCACCCGGTCGCCGAGCGCGTCGTGCATGGTGCCGGCGTACTCCAGGAAGCGATCGACCGTGTCGCGGTTCGTCCAGCCACCGGCCTCCTGCAGGGCCTGCGGCATGTCCCAGTGGTACAGCGTCAACCAGGGCAGGATGTCGGCGGCGAGCAGCTCGTCGACCAGGCGCTCGTAGAAGTCCACTCCCGCCGCGTTGACGGCTCCACCGTCCGGACGCACCCGTGACCACGAGGTCGAGAAGCGGTACGTCTGCAGCCCGAGCTGCGTCATGAGCGCGACGTCCTGCGGGTAGCGGTGGTAATGATCGCAGGCGACGTCGCCGTTCTCGGCCCCGATCACCGCGCCCGGCTCGCGCGAGAACGCGTCCCAGATCGAGGCCGTGCGCCCGTCCTCGAACGCCGCCCCCTCGATCTGGTACGCCGCGGTCGCGGCGCCGAACAGGAAGTTCTCGGGGAAGGAGCGGGTCATAGGGGTCATCCTTTCACCGCGCCAGCCATGATGCCACTGACCAGCTGCCGACCGGCGACCACGAAGAGCACGAGCAGCGGGAGGGTCGCGAGCACCGCGCCGGCGAGCACGATCGAGTAGTCGATGTAGTAGCCCGACTGCAGCTGGCTGAGCGCCGTCTGCAGGGTCGGGTTCTGCGGGGAGAGCACGATCAGCGGCCACAGGTAGTCGGTCCACGCCGTCATGAAGGTGAAGAGTCCGAGGATAGCCATGGCGGGGCGGGCTGCGGGGAGTCCGACGGTCAGGAAGGTGCGGAACTGGTTGGCGCCGTCCATACGGGCGGCCTCGATCAGCTCGTCCGGGATCACATCGACCAGGTACTGCCGCATGAAGAAGACGCCGAACGCGGTGACGAGTGTCGGCACGATGACCGCACCGATCGAACCGGTCCAGCCGAGTTCGCGCATCAGCATGAACAGGGGGATGATGCCCAGCTGCGTCGGGATCGCCATCGTCGCGATCACGAAGATCATCAGCCCGTCGCGGCCCTGGAACCGGAGCTTGGCGAAGGCGTAGCCCGCGAGCGTGGAGAAGGTGACGACCGAGAGCGTGATGATGCCGGAGATGAGGAACGAGTTGCCCAGCGCCAGCCAGAACGGGATCGCGTCGAAGACCTTGGCCGCGTTCGTGAAGAAGTTGCCCCCGGGGATCAGCGGCAGCGTCTCACCGCGGGTGGCGTTCGTGCCGCTCGCGACGACGACCGACCACCACAGCGGATACACGCTGCCGATGATGAACGCGGCCAGGAGCCCGTATGTGAGGAAGCCGGGGCGGCTGCCGATCCCGGCGGTGCCGGATGATGCACTCCGGCGACGGCGGATCTTCTCGGGGACGCTCAGCGCCTGCGTGGCGGTCATCGCGCGTTCTCCTCGGTCGTGGCGGCGATCGTCGTTCCAGCAGCCGCCGCGGTCGCGGCCGCGTCGGTGGTGTGCGCGCGGCGGCGGGCCGCACGATTCTTCGGGCCGTCTCCGGTGGAGATCCGTCGGGAGATGAGGAAGTTGATCACGCCGATCCCGACGATCAGCAGGAACAGCAGGATGGCGACGGCCGATGCCTCTCCGAGGTTGCGACGGAAGAACGCCAGTTCCCAGAGGAACAGCACGGTGGTCTGGAACTGCCGGTCGCTGCCGCCGATGCCGCCGGCGGTCGACACGTCGAACAGGCGCGGCTCGGCGAAGATCTGCAGCCCGCCGATCGTCGCCGTGATGATGACGAAGATCAGGGTGGGACGGATCGTGGGGATGGTGATCGAGAAGAAGCGGCGCGCGGCGCCGGCCCCGTCGAGGGCCGCCGACTCGTAGAGGTCACGCGGCACGGCCTGCATCGCGGCCAGCAGGATGAGGGCGTTGTACCCCGTCCAGCGGAAGTTCACCATGACGGCGATCGCGATGTGCGACAGCGCGGTGTTGTGCTTCCACTCCTGGTCCGCGATGCCGATGAGGTTGAGCAGGTTGTTGGCCAGACCGTCGGCCTCGTTGAAGATGCTCGAGAAGATGATGGCGACCGCGACCGGGGTGACCACGAACGGGATCAGCACGCTCATGCGCCAGAACGTCGGGGCGCGCAGGCCCCGGTCGAGGAGGTAGGCGATCACGAGGGCCACGGCCAGCTGCGGGATCGCGGAGAGCAGGAAGATGCTCAGGGTGTTGCCGATCGAGTTCCAGAACATCGCGTCGCCGAGGATCTCGACGAAGTTGCCGACCCCGACGAACTCGCCTTCGCCCTTGAGCAGGTCCCACTCGTGCACCGCCACCCAGACCGTGTAGAGCAGCGGGAACAGGCCGACCAGCCCGAACAGCAGGAAGAACGGCGAGATGTAGAAGTACGGCGAGGCGTTCTGGTCGAACCGTGAGACACGGTGGCGCCAGGAGCGTTTCGGTGCGGCATCCTTCGCGGGGGATGCCGCGCGCTGCTGTTCCGCGGGCGGGGCGGTGAGTGTCATGGGGTGTCCTTGTCCCGGGGTTCCGAGGAGTTCCGGTCGCAGTTCCTGCCGCCGGCCGCGGGGTGGCGACGGCGGGAACTGCGACCGGAAGGGGGATGTCAGCCGACGAGGTCGTTCAGCAGACCGATGGCCTGGTCCCAGGCGCCCTGGGTGTCGGTGTCGCCGCGGTCGAGGCTGCTGAGCGCCGGACCGAAGACGTTCTCCTGGATCACCGAGTCATCGGCACCCTTGAACTGGGCGACGACGCCCTTGGCACGCTCGGCGAGGATCGCCCCGGTCGGCGCGTCGTTGAAGAACGCGTTCGGCGTCGCATCCGCGGCGAGCGTCTCCTGCGCCTTGATCGTCGAGGGGAAGTTGCCCGCGGCGGCGGACTGCTTGACCTGCTGCTCGGGCTGCGTCAGCCAGTCGGCCAGCTCGGCGGCCGCCTTCTTGTGCTGCGAGGTCTCGGGGATCGACAGGAACGCGCCGCCCCAGTTCGCCGCTCCTCCAGGGAACACGTCGGCGAAGTCCCATCCTGTCGACGCGTCGCCGCCACCGGCTTCGACCTGACCCTGCACGACACCGAGCATCCAGCCCGGGCACACGAAGGTCGCGAAGGTGCCGTCGACGAACGACTTGCCGCCGTTCCAGTCCCACGCGGTCTGCGCGGCGGACTGGCCGCCCTCGGTCGCGGCGCCCAGCAGCTCGAAGCGCTCCTTGAGCTCGGCGTTGTCTTCGACGTTCAGCTCGCCGTCGGTCGTGTAGTAGCCCTCGTCGAGCTGGTTCACCATGGCGTTCCAGACGAAGCCGGAGTGGTCGTACCAGGCCTTGCCGGTCTTCGCGGTGTAGTCGGCGCCCACCTGGAAGTAGTTCTCCCAGTCGCCGTTGAGGAGCTCGGCCACCGACTCGCGGTCGCTCGGGAGCCCGGCCGCCTCGAATGCGGCGCCGTTGTAGCAGATGCCGCTCGGGCCGATGTCGGTGCCGTAGCCGATGACGCGGCCTTCGGCGTCGGTCGCCTGGCCGTACTTCCAGTCGACCCAGTCGTCCTTGCGGTCCTCGATGCCGTAGTCGCGCAGGTCGACGAAGGTGTCGGAGACGTCCATGATCGCGCCGAGCCAGCCCTCTTCGACCGCGACGATGTCGCTGAGGCCGGAGCCGGCGGCGATCTTGGTGAACGCATCGGTGCGGGCGTTGCCGCCGGTGTCGATGTTGGTCGCCTCGATCGTGACGTTCGGGTGAGCCTTCTCGTACTCCTTGTAGAGATCTTCGTAGCCGAAGGTGCCGAACGTGGTGACGGTCAGCGTGACCTCTTCGTCAGCGCTCCCCTCCGTGGAATCGCCGGTGCTGCCGGAGCAGCCGGCGAGGGCGAGAGCGGAGACGGATGCCACGGCGGCAGTCACGAGGATCCGGTTGCGGGCACGTGTGTTCACAGTTCACTCCTTTGTGGTGGTCGTGCGGTGTGTGGTGCGTCGAGACGTTGTGGGAGCGCTCCCACGAACTGAGCAGTCACTCTATGGGAGCGCTCCCACGGTGTCAACCCAGCCGCCGCGGGGTACCCTTGGGCAGTGCCCGAAGCCACGCTCTCCCCTGCCCTCGTCCGCGCCGAAGCCCTGATCCGCAACGTGCCGGACTACCCGCAACCGGGCATCATCTTCCGCGACATCACGCCACTCCTCGCCGACGCCGAGGCCCTCCGCGTGACGACCGAGGCGATCATCGAACCCTTCGCCGGCCAGTTCGACGTGATCGCGGGCATCGAGGCGCGCGGCTTCATCCTCGCCAGCGCTGCCGCCATCGCCGCAGGCGTCGGACTCATCCCGATCCGCAAGGCCGGCAAGCTGCCGCGCCCCGCGGCATCCGTCGACTACGCCCTCGAGTACGGCACCGCCACGATCGAGATGCACGACGACCTGCCCGCCGGATCCCGCGTGCTGCTGATCGACGATGTGCTCGCCACCGGAGGGACCCTCGCGGCCGGACGCGAGCTCGTCGAGCGCCTCGGCAGCCATGTCATCGGCATCTCGGTGCTGTTCGAGATCGACGGTCTCGGCGGCCGCGAGGCGGTCGGCGACCTGCACACCGTCTTCCACTCCGCATAACCCCCACCCCCCCACTCCCTCACGCCCCCACACCCACGCACACGCACTGCTCGTCGAGCGCACGGGTACTCGGCGAGCGCACGGCATCCCCCCGCACGCGGGCCGTGCACTCGGCGAGATGTCGTGCACTCGGCACCGAGGGGGCGGAGGAGCGAGGGGGCGAGTGGGCGAGTGAGCCGGGGGCAGTAGACTGGATGCGCCCGTCCGCCCGCGACTCTTGGAGCCGTCATGCCCACCATCGTCGTCGACGTCATGCCCAAGCCCGAACTGCTCGACCCGCAGGGGAAGGCCGTCTCCGGCGCCTTCGCCCGCCTCGGCGTCGAGGGCTTCACCGACGTCCGCATCGGCAAGCGCTTCGAGCTCACCGTCGAAGGCGAGGTCACCGACGAGGTTCTCGCCGAGGCCCGGCGCATCGCCGACGAGGTGCTCTCCAACTCCGTGATCGAGGACGTCGTCGGCATCGAGGTCGCGGAGTGACCGTCCGCATCGGCGTCATCACCTTCCCCGGCTCGCTCGACGACCGCGACGCCCAGCGCGCCGTGCGCATCGCCGGCGCAGAGCCGGTCGCCCTGTGGCACGGCTCGCACGACCTCGAGGGCGTCGACGCGCTCGTCCTCCCCGGTGGCTTCAGCTACGGCGATTACCTGCGCGCCGGCGCGATCGCCGCGCTCTCGCCGATCATGAGCGAGGTCAAGGATGCCGCCGCGAAGGGAATGCCCGTGCTCGGCATCTGCAACGGCTTCCAGATGCTCGTCGAGGCGCACCTGCTGCCCGGCGGCCTGATCCGCAACAACCACCAGCACTTCGTGCGTCGCGACCAGAAGCTCACGGTCGAGAACTCCGACACCGCGTGGACCAATGCGTTCCGCACCGGCCAGGAGATCGTGATCCCACTCAAGAACGCCGACGGCGGCTACATCGCCGACGAGCAGACCCTCGACCGTATCGAGGGCGAGGGGCTCGTGGCCTTCCGCTACGCCGGAGTCAACCCGAACGGATCGCTCCGCGACATCGCCGGTCTCACCAACGAGGCGGGCAACGTGGTCGGGCTCATGCCGCACCCCGAGCACGCCACCGAGGCGGGCTTCGGCCCCGACACCGCTGTCGCCATGCGCAGCGGCATCGACGGACTCGACTTCTTCACGAGCGCCATCGCCGCGGTCGCCCGCGTCGCCGCATAACCTCAGGCCGGTCCGCCGTCAGGCCGGTCCGCCGTCAGGTCAGTCGGCAGGTCAGTCGGCAGGCAGGGTGAACGGATTGTCCCCCGCCGCCGCGAGCAGGTACCAGGCCGTCGCGCCCGTGTGCAGGCTGGCGTAGTAGAGGTCGCCGAAACCCGAGTCGAGACCGTCGTTCGAGGTCGCGACGATCCCCTTGCCGTCACCGTTCGGAGCATCGCGCTGCGCCAGACGGATGCTGCTCAGCAACGTCTCGGCCCGGTCGGCGTCTCCCGGGCCGTCGCGGAGCGTGAGGGCGAGCGCGAGGTGTCCGCTCCCCTCGAACCAGGCCTTCGACACATCGACCTCGCTGATCGAGGGGCCCGTGTACGGGCCGTCGGTGGCGATCAGGTTCGCGAGCGTCCAGTCCAGCCCGGCGCCGTAGCGCGGGTCGCCGGTGGCGAGTGAACTCCACGTCTGCGCATCCAGCGGAATGGGACGGGTGTTGATGGTCGAACCGTCGAGGCCCGTGCCGGTGTCGACGTGGCCGTCCGCACTCTGCATGGCCGCGACGAAGTCGGCGGCGACCGCTGCCCGCTCGGACCACACGGGGTCGCCGGTGAGCTGAGCCAATTGCGCGAAGAACCCCGAGACGTCGCTGTTGTGCTCGGTGGACTTCCAGGTCAGCGACGTGCCGTCCTCGAGCTGACCCCCGGTGTACCCGTACGGGGCTCGGACCATGTCGGCCGTGTTGTCCTGGATCCACTGGCCCACCCGCAGCGCCCCGTCGAGGTACCGCGAATCTCCGGTGGCGTGCGCGAGACGCGCGAGAGCCAATCCGACCCACGCCTGGTTCCCGGTGAAGCTGCCGGGGCCGGTGATCTCCACCCGCCCCTCGCGGATCCCGTGCGGTTCGTACGACGCCCGTGTGCGGCCGTCGCCGATCGGGTCGTTCTCCTGCACGAAGAGCAGGGTGTCGCCGATCGCCCGCGCGCGACGGAGGTCGTCCGGAAGCCCCCTGGCGGTGTACGCGATGATCACGAGCGCATCGTCGTAGACGAACGAGGGGGTGAAGTCCCAGCTCGGAGTGGTGAAGAATCCGCCCTCGTAGCTGCGCGGCAGACAGTGTCCGGCTCCATCGCAGAACTGGTCGACGCGCGTATCCAGGAACTCGTAGGCCAGCGCGACGGACTGCGAGGGATCCAGGCCACTCGCGCCGGATGCCTGGTCATCCGACGGGCGCATGGCGCCCCACGCGGCAGGAGCCGCGCCCACCAGCACAACTGCGGCGACGAGCGCGGCGGCGACCGCCCAGGGCGCCGGTCGGCGCGAAGATCCGGACATCGAGACCCCTCGGTCTGAACCGCGCGCGGGTCCGCAGCACGCGGGTGACCGGCAGGTCACCCAACGAGCCTCGCACCCCGCATGCGCTCGCGGAAGCGGCGAAGGTCTAGAGATGGCTCTCCGATCGGCGAGTCCTCCGAACCGACCCGGCTACCGGTTCGCCGGTCCCCCGGGAGGCGGAGCGGTACGTCAGGCGAGCGCCGGCGGCCAGACGCCGATGATGATCGCCATGACGACGACCGTGACCAGCTCGTGCGCGATGTTCAGTGTGGTGAGTCGGGTCGAGCGCCCCTCGAACGCGTCGTGCGTGATGAAACGGGCGGCCGTGAACCCCGCCCACAGCGTGACAGCGGTGACGACGGCGCCCCAGAAGTACGATCCGCCGTAGAAGTGCCACGCGATCGACGAGGCGCCGGCGAGCACCCAGGCCGTGATGAAGCTCACGATGACCGTGGTGATGATCGGCCAGGCCGCTGTGGCCGCAGGACGATCCATGTCGACGTTCGCGAGCTTCGACCAGCGCGTGCCGAACACCTTCGGGGCATACCAGACCGAGCCGACGAGCATGCTCGACGCGGTGGCCAGCAGGACCGCCCAGTAGTTGATCTCGGGAACCATGACAGCCTCCACTCATCGGATGCCTCACCCTACTCCCCGCCTGCGATCGCACCGCCGGCGACACCGGCAGGAGACCGCGACGGATGCCTGACCACGGACGCTGGACGATCATGCGAATGGCCGACCGTCATGCAAGTGGCACGGCCTCCACCGGCGGAATCCGCGGCACCGAACCGATTCGATCCCCGCTCTGGCATGAATGTAAGCGTTTGCACTAGCCTGTTCCCATGGCACAGCTTGAGCAGATCGCAGCCCCCGGTTCCGAGTGGTGGCGCAGCGCCGTCATCTACCAGATCTACCCCCGATCCTTCGCGGACGCCTCGGGTGACGGCATCGGCGACCTGCCGGGCATCACCAGCCGACTCGATGCGCTGCAGGAGCTCGGCGTCGACGCGATCTGGCTGAGCCCGTTCATGACCAGCCCGCAGCGCGACGCGGGTTACGACGTGGCCGACTACCGCGACGTCGACCCGCTGTTCGGCACGCTGGCCGACTTCGACGACATGCTCGAGGCCGCCCATGCCCGCAACATCCGCGTGGTGGTCGACCTGGTGCCGAACCACTCGTCCGACCAGCACGTCTGGTTCCAGCAGGCGTTGAAGGCCGGCCCTGGCAGCCCCGAGCGCGCGCGCTACATCTTCCGCGACGGCAAGGGCGAGAACGGCGAGCTCCCGCCGAACAACTGGGAATCCGTGTTCGGCGGCGGCATGTGGGAGCGCGTCGTCGAGGCCGACGGCACGCCGGGCCAGTGGTACCTGCACATCTTCGACGCCACCCAGCCCGACTTCGACTGGACCAACGAAGAGGTGCGCGAGGAGTTCCGCTCCATCCTGCGCTTCTGGCTCGACCGCGGTGTCGACGGGTTCCGCGTCGACGTGGCCCACGGCATGATCAAGGCCGAGGGCCTGCCCGACTACACGCCCCCGAGCGATGCCGACTCCATGGGCGGCGGCGAGTCGAACGTGCCGTACTGGGGCCAGGACGGCGTGCACGACATCTACCGCGACTGGCACAAGGTGCTCGCCGAGTACGACGGCGACCGCGCCCTGTGCGGCGAGGCCTGGATGCCGACGCTCAAGCAGACGGCCCTGTGGGTGCGTCCGGACGAGATGCACCAGACGTTCAACTTCCCGTACCTGATGACGCCGTGGAACGCGAAGGCCCTCGGCGACGTCATCCGGGAGTCGCTCGACGACTTCGGCGCGGTCGGCGCCCCGAGCACCTGGGTGCTCTCGAACCACGATGTGGTGCGCCACGCCTCGCGCCTCGCGCTGACGGCGGACAACCCCCAGGGCGAGGGCATCGGCCCGAACACCCCGAGCAAGCCCGACACCGCGATCGGCCTGGCCCGCGCCCGCGCCGCGACCACGCTGATGCTGGCACTGCCCGGTTCGTCGTACCTGTACCAGGGCGAAGAGCTCGGCCTGCCCGAGGCCATGGAGATCCCGGACGAGTACCGTCAGGACCCGACCTGGTTCCGCACGAACGGCGAGCGCTACGGTCGTGACGGATGCCGCGTGCCCCTGCCCTGGGAGGCCGAGGCTCCGGCCTTCGGATTCAACGACACCGGTCTCTCGTGGCTCCCGCAGCCCGCAGACTGGGCGGCCTACGCCCGCGACGTCGAAGAGGTCGATCCCGCATCGACGCTCGCGCTGTACAAGCGTCTGCTGGCCGCGCGCCGCGAGCACGGCTTCGGCAGCGGCTCGCTGGTCTGGGAAGACGCCGGGCCCGACGCGGTCGCCTTCCGACGTGGTGACGTGCACGTCGTCGCGAACCTCGGCACGGCGCCGATCGAGCTGCCGGCCGACGCCTTCGTGATGCTGCAGAGCCAGCCGTTCGAAGGCGCGTCGATCCCGGTCGACACCGCCGTCTGGTACGCCACAGCGACGCAGGCCTGACACGCCCTTCCGGTCGCGATTCCTGTCGCTCACGCCCGCGTGAACCGGCAGGAATCGCGACCGGAGCACTTTCGACAGAGGAACACATGGCCAGCATCGATGAGGTCGCCCGGCTCGCCGGAGTCTCCACCGCGACCGTCTCCCGCGCACTGAGCGGACGCGGTCACGTATCGGAGTCCGCGAAGGAGAGGGTGCAGGCCGCGGCGCAGTCGCTCGGCTATGTCGTCTCGTCGCGGGCGTCGAGCCTGGCCTCGGGGCGCACCCGCAACGTCGGGGTGATCGTGCCCTTCCTCGACCGGTGGTTCTTCAGCACCGTGCTCTCCGGCGTCTCCGCCGCGCTCATGCGCGAGGGCTATGACATCACGCTGTACAACATCACTGCCGACAAGGACGTACGTCGGCACGTGTTCGACACCTTCCTGCGCCGACAGCGCGTCGACGCCGTGATCGCGGTGTCGATCGAGCTCGACGAGGACGAGACGCAGTATCTGCTCGACCTCGGACTTCCTGTGATCGCGATCGGCGGTCCGAACCCGAAGCTCGACACCCTCACCGTCGACGATGTCGCGGTCGCGCAACTTGCCACCGAGCATCTGATCAGCCTGGGCCACACCGATATCGCGCACATCGGGGCGAACCCGGAGTTCGACATCGACTTCCACATCCCGACCAACCGCCGCCTGGGGTTCGAGAAGGCGCTGGCGAAGGCGGGCATCCCCCTCAACCATGCCTTCCTCGAGCCCGCCGACTTCACGGTCGAGGGCGGCTACCGGGCGGCGAAGCAGCTGCTCGGCCGCCCGGGCCCCCGCCCGACCGCCGTGTTCGCGGCCTCGGACGAGATGGCCATCGGCGCACTTCTCGCGGCCCGAGACCTGGGCTTCAGCGTTCCCGAGGAGCTGTCGATCGTCGGCATCGACGGGCATGAACTCGGCGAGTTCTTCCGCCTGACCACGGTCGATCAGTTCCCGCTCGGACAGGGCGAGCGGGCAGCCGATGCCGTGCTGGCGAAGCTCGCCACCCCCGACGCCGTGCACATCCCGTCGGCGCTGCCCTACGAGCTGAACGTGCGCGGGACCACCTCCCGCCTGCTCTAGCGTTCGACCAGGGTGGCGTCGCGCCAGGTGCGATAGCCGCCGTCGAGGTTGCGCGCGTCCACGCCTCGCTGCCGGAGGATCCGCGTGGCGATGTGCCCACGCAATCCGACCTGGCAGTGCACGATGACGGGTCCATCGGAAACCTCGTCGAGCCGTTCTCTGAGCTCGTCGAGCGGCACGTTGACGGCGCCGGGAATCGCGCCGGCAGCATGCTCGGCCGTCGAGCGCACGTCGATCAGTGTCGCTCCCCCACGCTGCTCCTCAGCGAGTTCATGCCATTGGATGGTCGGAGTCGTGCCGGAGCGGGTGTTCTCGGCGACGTAGCCGAGGATGTTGACCGCGTCCTTCGCCGAGCCGAACTGCGGGGCGTAGGCGAGTTCGAGATTCGCGAGCCCGGCGGCCGTGATGCCGGCCTGCATGGCGGTCGCCACCACATCGATCCGCTTGTCGACACCGTCTCGCCCCACCACCTGCACACCGAGGATCACGTCGGAGGCCGGGTCGGCGAGCATCTTCATGGACAGCGTCTCGGCGCCGGGGTAGTAGCCGGCGTGGGATCCGGGATGCACATGCACGACGTAGAAGTCACGTCCTGCGGCCCGGAGCTGCCGTTCACTCCAGCCCACCTTCGCTGCGTCGACCCCGAACACGCGAACGATCCCGGTGCCGAGCGCGGGGCGCGCCGTCTCCGTCCTCCCCGCGATGAGGTTGGCCACCATGCGTCCATGTCGGTTCGCGAGGCCGGCCATCGTGATGAGAGCCGTGTCGCCGCCCACGAGGTCGAACTTCTCGACGCCGTCGCCCACCGCGAACACGTCGGGGGCGTTCGTGCGGCACATCGAATCGACCGCGATGCCGCCGGTCTCACCGAGCCGGATGCCGGCACCTTCGTCGAGCGCCGTCTCCGGTACGACTCCGGAGGCATCGATCACGAGTTCGGCGGGGACGGATGCCCCATCACTCAGCGTGACCCGCCCGGATACGGCACGCACGACCTCGACACCGAGGCGCACATCGACGCCGTGCGCGCGGACCTCGGCGGTGATCGGTGCGGCCATCTCCGCATCGAGCGGGGAGAGGAGGTGGGATCCCCGCTGCACCAGCGTCACGGATGCGCCGCGAGCGACGAGGTTCTCGACCGCTTCCAGGCCCGTGTAGCCGCCGCCGACCACCACCACCGGAACGCCCGCCCGCGAGAGCGCGGCGTCGATCGCATCCGCGTCTTCGACCGTCCGCAGACTGCGCGTACGGATGCCCGAGGAGGGCTCGTTCAGACGGGGGCGCGCGCCGGTGGCGAGGATCAGCCTGTCGTAGCTCTGTGTGAAGCGGCGCCCCGAGTCGATGTCCATGACCTCGACGAGCTTCTGCGCAGTGTCGATTCGCGTGACATCGTGACGCACACGCACATCGAGTCGGAAGCGGCTGCGCAGAGATTCCGGCGTCTGCAGGAGCAGCGATTCGCGTTCCGCGATCACCCCTCCGACGTAATAGGGCAAGCCGCAGTTCGCGTACGAGACCTCGGGCCCTCGTTCGAACACCATGATCTGCGCGTGCTCGTCGAGGCGGCGCAGGCGCGCGGCGGCGGACATGCCCCCGGCGACCCCACCGACGATGACCACGGTGAGCGGTTGCACCGTGGTCATCGCCGGAACATCCGCGAGAAGAAGCCGCCCTGCGCCTGCTCCTTCGGGTGTCCGGAACACCACTGCGCGGCAGGCACCGTTCGCCGCACGGCGTCGACGTGCTGACCGCACCCCGCCCAGGTCGTCTTGCCGCAGGTCTTGCAACGGACCGCTCGGCACATTTTCATCGTCTCCTCACCGATACCCCCGTGGGTATCGGTCCCCACTATACCCCCGGGGGTATAGTGGGGAGTCCAGCCGACACCCAGGGAGCGACCATGTCATCCGCAGACGCCGACACCCAGCGCAGGATCGCCAACCGTCTCAAGCGAGCCCGAGGACAGCTCGGCGCCGTCATCGCCGCGGTCGAAGAGGGTGGCGACTGCCGGGCGGTGGTCACACAGCTCGCCGCCGTCACCTCGGCTCTCGACAAGGCGGGTTTCCAGATCATCGCCTCCGCCATGAAGGACTGCGTGACCGAGCCCGAGGCGGAGACGCAAGCGGCCACCGACACCCGTGGAGTGTCGATGGCCGAACTGGAGAAGCTGTTCCTCTCCCTCGCGTGACCGGCGACGCGGGTCAGCTCGCGACGATGAGACCCTTCGTCGCCGTGCGGGCGGCCTCGAAGCGGCGCTGCACATCGGGCCAGTTCACGAGGTTCCAGAACGCCTTGACGTAGTCGGCGCGCACGTTGAGGTAGTCGAGGTAGTAGGCGTGCTCCCAGACGTCGAGCTGCAGCAGCGGGGTGACGCCGAGCGGCGCGTTGCCCTGCTGGTCGAACAGCTGGAAGATCACGGGACGCGCGCCCACGCTGTCCCAGGCGAGCACGGCCCAACCGGATCCCTGCACACCGAGTGCGGTCGCGGTGAAGTGGGCGCGGAAGGCGTCGATCGATCCGAAGGCATCGACCAGTGCGGCCTCGAGCTCACCCTCGGGTGCTCCGCCGCCCTCGGGCGAGAGGTTCTGCCAGAACACCGAGTGGTTGATGTGGCCGCCGAGGTTGAAGGCGAGGTCCTTCTCGAGCTTGTTCACGTTCGCGAGGTCACCCGCGCTGCGGGCGGCGGCGAGCTGCTCGAGTGCGGTGTTCGCCCCCGTGACGTAGGCCTGGTGGTGCTTGGAGTGGTGCAGCTCCATGATCTTGCCCGAGATGTGCGGCTCGAGGGCCGAGTAGTCGTACGGCAGCTCGGGGAGTGTGTAGAGCGTGGTCATGACGTCTTCCTTTCAGTGGTTGTTGTCGTGTGGAAGTGCGTGGAAACGGCGATCGATGTAGACCAGAGGGCGCCCGGAGACACCAGGCAGCACCTCGATGACCTCAGCGATGACCACGGTCGACGAACCGACGGCGACCGTCTGGATCGGACGACAGCGCAGGGCCACCCTGGCCTCGGGGAGGTGCGGTTCGCCGGTCGGCAGCGTGGCCCATCCCTGCTCGGGCGTGAACCGCTCGGACCCGCTGACCGCGAAGCTCTGGGCGAGATCGGAGTGCTCGTCGTCGATGAGGTGCACCACGAAGGTGTCGGCACCGAGGATCGCTCCTGCAGAACCGGTGGCACGGGTCACCGAGAACACGATCGCCGCGGGATCGACCGCCACCGAGGCGACGCTGGACGCGGTGAGACCGACCGGCCCTTCCGGGGTGCTCGCGGTGATGATCGCGACTCCCGCCGGGTGGGTGCGGAAGGCGGCTTTGAGCGCCTCGCCGATCGGCGTGGGTACGGGTGTCGCGGTCATCGACCTGCCTCCATCATCTGCTGCTGCTTCGCATGTGCCAGCATCTCATCACGCTCGACGAGCTTCGTCCGCTCGCGACCGCGCTCCGCTCCGGCCCCGCGCTCGGCGGCGTCTATGCGCAGCCAGCCGTCGAGGTCGACCGCCTGCGAGAGATGGGCGATCGGATCGATGTCGCGCGCCTCGCGCTCGATCGCATCGAGGTCGTCGACGACGTGGCCGATCGTCTGCGCGGCATCCGACTTGGTCGACCCGATCAGCCCGACCGGGCCGCGCTTGATCCAACCGGTCGCGTACAGTCGCGGGATCGGCGCTCCGTCCGCATCGACGACGCGACCCTCGACGTGCGGCACGACGCCGAGAGCGGCGTCGAACGGCACCCCGGGAACAGGTGTCGAGCGGTAGCCCACTGCGCGATAGACGGCTCCGACGTCATAGCGCAGCAGCTCCCCCGTGCCGACCATGCGGCCCAGCTCGTCGGATGCGGTGCGTTCCATCTCGATACCGGTGACCGCGTCCGTGCCGAGCACGCGCACCGGACGCTGCCGCAGGTGCAGGTGGATGCGGCGCGAGGCGGTGCGGCTCGCGGGATCGAGGGCTGCCCATTCGGTCATGGTGCGCACGACGATACGGCGCTGCGAGAACTGCGCCACCATCCGCTCGGCGTGCTCGTCGAGGGCGAGGTCGTGCGGGTCGACGATCACATCGACGTCGTCCTGCTCGGCGAGCTCGCGCAGCTCCATGGCCGAGAAACGCACGTCGGCCGGGCCCCGACGGGCGAACAGGTGCACGTCGCGCAGCGGGCTGGCAGCGAGCTGGTCGAGCACGGCATCCGGGGTGTCGGTGTGGGTCAGCGCCGACGCATGCTTGGCGAGGATCCTCGTCACGTCGAGCGCCACATTGCCGGCGCCGAGCACCGCGACCGCCTCGGCGGCGAGCGGCCAGGTGCGCGGCGCATCGGGGTGCCCGTCGTACCAGGCGACGAAGTCGGCCGCGCCGAACGAGCCGGGCAGGTCGATGCCCGGGATGTCGAGAGCGACATCGAGGTCGGCCCCCGTGGCCACGATCACTCCGTCGTACGCGGCACGCAGCTCGTCGATCCCGATGTCCACGCCGACCTCGACGTTGCACCGCAGCCGGATGCGCGGGTTCACGAGCACCTCGTGCAGGGCATCCGTGATCTTGCGGATGCGGGGATGGTCGGGCGCGACGCCGTAGCGGACGAGACCATACGGTGCCGGGAGCTTCTCGAACAGGTCGATCGATGCGGTCGGCACCCGGTCGAGCAGGATGTCGGCCGCGTAGATGCCCGCGGGCCCCGCGCCGACGACGGCGATGCGCGGTTCGGCGTTGGTCATGCGTGTTCCCCCTGTGGTGCGAGCGCGGCGATGATCGGGTGATCGAAGGCGAGCATCCCCGTCTTCGCGGCGCCTCCCGGCGACCCGAGCTCGTCGAAGAACTCGACGTTGGCCTTGTAGTAGTCCTGCCACTCGTCGGGCAGGTCGTCTTCGTAGAAGATCGCCTCGACCGGGCACACCGGCTCGCAGGCACCGCAGTC
>NZ_SSDK01000019.1:0-383 GCF_004794435.1 Microbacterium sp. K27 | reverse complement strand
GAGGAGCAGGTCAGCGCTGGTCGGCAAGGCGCAACTCGCGGATGTCGTCGGGTGGGTGTGGTCCGAATGCGGCGGCGGGGATGTCGGGGAATCGGACGGGTGTGACGGATGTGTGGACGGCGCCGGGGCAGGCTGCGGTGTCGACGTCGACGTCGTGTTGTTATGTCTGGGCGGATCGGTTGTTGTTGTCGTCGGTGACGGGGGCGGTCCCGGGTGCGACGTCGGTGGCGGATGGTCTGGCGGCGTCGGAGATTGTCTATGACGTGCGGGGGAACACGGTTCGTCTGGGCGATATGCAGTTCTCGTACGATGCCGCGAACCGGCACATCGGGACGACGTATGACGCCCTGCAGCGACTGAAGCAGGTCGCGTACCCGGATGGG
>NZ_SSDK01000018.1:0-28890 GCF_004794435.1 Microbacterium sp. K27 | reverse complement strand
TTGGGCATGATGCGGGCGATCCAGGACCTGGACCAGCAGCTCGCCGGCAGCTGACACACAGTCTCGAGAAGGGGTCGACGGTTCGCCGTCGGTCCCTTCTTCGTGTCCTCGGGTCCGGAGATCGCGGTCGATGGGCAGTTCTCCCCATCGGCTCACCGTGCGCGACCGGGGTAGGGTGAATCCGGCGGAACCGGGGGGTGGCCATGTCAGACGTCGAGATCTTCTACGCGGAGCTGAACGATGCCGCGAGGAGCCTCACGACCGCAACCTCTGAGGTCCTCACGCAGGCGGCGGGTCTGCAGGGTGACGACACCGGTGTCGAGAACCCGGCGCACCGCTCCGCTCTGCGACTCGAGATGCACCGGCGGCTGACCGCTCTGCACGACCGGGTGTACGACCGCGTCGAATCGGGGGATGACCTCGCTGCCGCGATCTCCGCCATCGCGAGCAAGTACTCCGACCTCGATGTCGAACTCACCGGGCGGGACGGACCATGAGCCTGACATCGCCGAATCGGGGGTATCCGCTCGAACGCCTCGAGGGCAGCAGCGGATCCATGGGGTACTGGAGCGGTCTGTTCACGCGCGTGGCCGACCGGCTCGGCGACGTGCGTTCGGCCGCGAACTCCGCGCAGGAACTGCGCGGAGTCGGACGTGCGGTCACAGCGGTGCGCGCAGATGCCGATGACCTCGCCGCACTGCTCCCCGCCGACATCGCCGAGGCACAACTCCTCGCCGGCGTCCTGCAAAGCTATGCCGACGCGTTCGATGCGTATGCCAAGCCCGCCAACGATCTGATCGACGACATCGAGACGGCGCACGCCGAGTGGTCCCGGCTCGACATCGCCGCCGATCGAGCCGGTCGTGCCGCCATGGCCGCCGCCTACGGTGACGATCAGTCCGAGATCGATGAGACGACCGACGCCGTGAACGATGCGATCGTCGACCGTGATGCCGCGAAAGAGGCGCTGGACGAGCTCTGGAACCAGTACGAACGGCTCTACGGCGACTGGGACGCCGCGTACGATGCGGCCCTCGCCGCACTCGCCGCAGGCACGGGTGCCGTCTTGACGAACCAGGCGCGCGACCTGCTCGCCGACCTGCTCGCGGCCTCAAGCCCGGAGGAGGTCGCTCGACTCTGGGCGGCGAACCCCGAACTGCAGCAGGAGCTCATCGACAGCCACCCCGCCATCGTCGGCAACCTCGACGGGGTCCCCTGGGACGTGCGTGCGAGGGTGAACGCCGCGAGGCTGGAGGAGGTGCTCCAGACCGAACCCGCGGGTCCGCACCGTGACGACCTCGAAGCGATCGTGCGAGCGCTGAACGCGGGTGGGATCCCGGCCCCGAATCTGATCAGCTTCGACCCGGACGGTTCGGAGCAGGTGACCGCGGCGATCGCCTACGGCGACCTGTCGACGGCGTCGGAGATCAACACTCTCGTCCCCGGGATGCTGGGGAACGTGCACGACCTACAATCGTGGGGTGAATCGGCGAAGGCGCTGAACTCCTCCGTGGGAGCCGGATCCGCGACCGTCGTCTGGTTCGGCTACGACACGCCGGAACTCCTCGAGGAGCCCGCGATGGGTCGAGCGCAGGACGGAGCGGCGTCCTTGCGCTCCTACCTGCTCGCGGTACGCGCGCTGTCGCCCGAGGCCGACGTCAACGTGATCGCACACTCGTACGGCAGTACGACAGCGGCGCTCGCCATCGGATCGCAGCCCGACGGTCTCGGCGTCACCTCGTTGATCGCGGTCGGATCCGCCGGGTTCCCGAACGATGCGGCCGTCGTCGACAACCTGACCAACGGCGAGCCCCCGCAGATCTATGCGACGATCTCCGAGGACGACGCCGTGGCCCGCGTCGGTCGCGCCACGGCTCCCGGGCATCCTGTCAGCCCGGAGACCCTGTCAGGGACTACCGTGTTCGACAGCGACGGTGGCGTGAGCGCATCCGGCGACAGTCTTCCGTCCGCGACCGGACACGATGCTCTGGGGCCCGGTGCATACCTCGAGCCGGGTTCGGAATCCTTCTACAACGTGTCGGAGATCATCCAGACCGGGGAGCCCGGTACCGTTCGCGGCGGCGAGGGCAGTACGCAGGGGTTCTGGGATGCGAGCAACTGGTGGATCAGCGATGAGTACGCTCTCATCGACTTCTGAGCGAATGGGACGACGAATGCGCGGGATATGGCGGCGCGGAGTGATGGCGGCAGCAGCCGTCGGATTGGTGATGACGATGACGAGCTGCGGAACCACGTCGGCGCCCGAAGGCGATGCGCTGTATCGCGATGGCGAGAAGAATTACGTCGCCTACTCCACCGTCATGCACTCCGTGATCATGGCGATCCACGAAGGCGACTGGGCCGTGGACCAGGGCTCATTCGGCGCCTCGCCGATTCCCTGCCGGATCGACGGCGACGTCTCGGGGTACACGTTCTCCTGGGCGCGGGTGCTCGAACCGGCGGAGGAGATCGATGTGGAGGCCGTGGTGGCCGCGGCGACGGCGGCGTTCGAGGATGCCGGGGTGGAGGCGAGCACGACGCGATTCGGAGAGGGCGATCGGCAGGAAGTCAATATCGTCGGCACCGGAGGCGACGTCGGCCGCGGTGTCGTGACGATCCGGCCCGGTCGGAACCAGATCTCCGCGACGGCGACGCCCGGGTGCATCCCCGGCGATGCGGCCGCGCTCTCGGACATGGTCTTCGGCGGAGAACTCGCCTATGACGGGGCTTCGCTGCGATTCCCGGCGTTCGAGGGTCCGGATTGGCAGCCGCGGTTCTATTTCCCCGAAGAGGGGAGCCCGGTGTACTACAACGAAGACGGCTCGCCCGTCGAACCTCAGCCGACGACGACCGCGTTCCCGGTCGCGCCCTACGGCGGCTGACGAGCGCTCTCGGACGGTGTCTCAGCGGGCCGAGGTGTGTACGGCGGCGGCGTCGGCCAGGTGCCGCGCGTCGTGATTCAGCACCTTCACGATGATGCCGTGCTTGCGCAGTTCGGCCACGGTGCGGGCGCCTTCGTCCGCGTCGAGGCCGAGAGCCTTGATGTTCACGACGACCACCACGTCGCCGATGCGCAGGGTCGAGATGAGGCGCGCGAGGCGGTCGTTCCAGCTCTCCAGGATGTCGGGCGCCGGGTGACGGAATCCTTCGATCGGCACACCGAAACGGGTGAGATCTTCGCGCTGCTCGACCACTGACGGCAGACCTTCGCGGGCGACGACGAGACCGACCAGGCGTGAGCCGTCGGGGCGGGCGGTCCAGAAGTTGCGGTTCTGCTGCAACTCGGTGAAGCACTTCGGGCAGGACGCCGCATCGTGCGGCAGGTGCAGCGGACTCGTCAGAGCCTCTTCGACCGATGCCGTGGTCTTCGTGGGATCAATCGTCTCGCTCATCGCGCACCTCCGGCATCCATTCTGCCCTGTCGGCGTGCGTCGCGGTGACCGGATTCACAAGAGCCCGAGGCTCTGCACCGTCTCGCGTTCCTGCTGCAGTTCGGCCACCGAGGCATCGATCCGGGTGCGTGCCCACTCGCTCAACTCGAGTCCCTCGACGACGTGCCACTCACCGTCGATCGACCGCACCGGGAAGGACGAGATCAGGCCCTCCGGAACGCCGTATTCGCCGTGGGAGACGACGCCGGCCGACGTCCAGTCGTCGGTGCCCCGCACCCAGTCGCGCACGTGATCGATGGTCGCACTCGCCGCCGATGCCACCGACGAGGAGCCCCGTACCTCGATGATCTCCGCCCCACGCTTCGCCACGCGGGGGATGAACGTCCGGTCGAGCCAGGAGGGAACGTCGCCCACGATCTGTTCGAGCGCCTCTCCCACCGGCCGGCCGCCGACCGTCGCGTGCGAGATGTCCGGGAACTGGGTCGCCGAGTGGTTGCCCCAGATGGGCACGCGGCGAACCGTGTGCACCGGAGCCCCCAGCGTCAGTGCGAGCTGAGCCCGCGCGCGGTTCTCGTCGAGCCGTGTCAGGGCGGTGAAGCGCTCGGCGGGCACGCCATCTGCCGAGGCGGCGGCGATCAGCGCGTTCGTGTTGGCGGGGTTGCCGACCACGGTGACGCGCACGCCGGATGCGGCGTTCGCCGCGATGGCCGCACCCTGCGGCCCGAAGATGCCGCCGTTGGCCGCGAGCAGGTCGCCGCGCTCCATACCGGGCCCGCGTGGACGTGCACCGACGAGCAGGGCGAGGTCGCAGCCGTCGAATCCCACTGCGGCGTCATCCGTCACCTCGACGTGCTCCAGCAGTCCGAACGCGCCGTCCTGCAATTCGAGGGCCGCGCCCTCCGCGGCACCGAGCCCCTGCGGGATCTCCAGCAGCCGCAGACGCACCTTCTCATCCGGGCCGAGCAGGTCGCCCGCCGCGATGCGGAACAGCAGTGCGTAGCCGATCTGTCCGCCGGCTCCGGTGATGGTGATCGTGGTCGTCATGCCCCGAGCCTACGTCCGTTCGAGGGGCCTCCGCTCGGAGTACCCTCGTCCCATGACCTTCAATCCCGACGCCGACATCTCCGGCAACACCACGCGTCGTCGCGGGCGCACGGCAGCGATCGCCGGTGGCACGGGCGTGGGCGTGCTCGGCATCATCGCGCTCATCGCCGGGCCTCTGCTCGGCATCGACCTGACCGGGTTGCTGGGTGGCGGAGCGCCGAGCGGAGGCAGCGAACCAGCGGGCGGATCGGTCATCGAGAACTGCGATACGGGGGCGCAGGCGAACGCCGACGTCGACTGCCGCATGGCGGGTGCTCAGGTCGCGCTGGACGCCTTCTGGGCCGAGAACGTGGAGGGCTATCGCAAGCCGCAGATGATCGTCGTCGACGGATCGACGCCGACACAGTGCGGTACGGCGTCCAATGCCGTGGGGCCGTTCTACTGTCCCCCGGAGGAAGGGGTCTACGTCGACCCGACGTTCTTCCAACTCATGCAACAGCAGTTCGGGGCGTCCGCCGGCAATCTCGCGCAGCTGTACATCGTGGGGCACGAGTGGGGTCACCACATTCAGAACATCACGGGCGACATGGATGCCTACCCGAACAACGGCACGGGGCCGGGAAGCAATGGGGTGCGGATCGAGCTGCAGGCCGACTGCTACGCCGGGGCGTGGCTCGGCCGCATGACCGAGCAGAAGGATGCCGACGGCGATCCGTACCTGATGAAGCCCACCGAAGCGCAGATCGAGGACGCGCTGAACGCGGCAGAGGCCGTCGGCGACGACCACATCCAGGAGCAGTCCGGGTTCTCGAATCCGGAGACCTGGACGCACGGATCCAGTGTGCAGCGGAAGCGCTGGTTCGCGGAGGGCTATCAGAACGGGCTGGGCGTCTGCGCGCAGGTGCTGACGCTTCCCGCCGATCAGTTGGACCCGTGATGCCCGGCGGGTGGGCGAACGTCCGCTACCGTTGACGAAGTAGTCAGCACGACCGGCTGGGGGGCCGACGATGAAGAAGACGGATGCACTGTATCCACCGATCGAACCGTACGAGACAGGGGAACTCCTCGTCGGTGACGGCCACCGGGTCTACTGGGAGGTCAGCGGCAACCCCGAGGGCAAGCCGGTGGTGTTCCTCCACGGCGGTCCCGGCAGTGGGACATCGCCGTGGCAGCGGCGGTTCTTCGATCCGAAGCGCTACCGCATCGTGTTGCTGGACCAGCGCGGCTGCGGGCGCAGCACCCCGCACGCGAGTGCACCCGACGCCGACTTCCGTCACATCACGACGGCCCATCTGATCGCCGACATCGAACTTCTGCGCAAGAATCTCGGCGTCGAGAAGTGGCAGGTGTTCGGCGGATCGTGGGGCAGCGCACTCGCGCTCGCCTACGCGCAGGCGCACCCGGAAGCCGTGACCGAGCTGGTGCTCCGAGGCATCTTCACCCTGCGTCGAGTCGAACTGGAGTGGTTCTACGAGGGTGGTGCCGCGGCGCTGTTCCCCGATCTCTGGGAGAGCTTCCTGGCACCGATCCCCGTGCTGGAGCGCTCGCACATGATCGAGGCGTATCACCGTCGACTGTTCGACCCCGATCCCGCCGTGCACGTGCCGGCGGCGGTCGCCTGGTCCACCTGGGAGGCATCGACCGTCACCCTGACCCCGGATACCGCGCAGATCGAGGCGATGTCCGATCCGGCGAAGGCCACGGCGTTCGCCCGCATCGAGAACCACTTCTTCGTCAACCGCGGCTGGTGGGAGGAAGGGCAGCTGATCGCCGGTGTCGACGTCATCCGCCATATCCCGACGGTCATCGTGCAGGGACGACACGATGTCGCGACACCGATGATGACCGCATGGGATCTGCACCGCGCCTGGCCCGAGGCGGAGTTCGTCGTGGTCGACGACGCCGGTCACGCGGCCACAGAGCCCGGCACGCAGAAGGCGCTCCGAGCAGCGACCGATCGGTTCGCGCGATCGACGCGTTGACCGTCAGGCCTGCAGCGCCTTCGTCAGCTTCTTCACGAGCCCGGTGATGCTGCCGTCCACCCGGTAACGGGTCAGCCCTTCGCTGACGACAGCCCCGGTGCGCGCGGAGACGAACCAGGGCGGCTTCGGCAGGATCGTGAATCGTCCACCGCCGTTCGCTATCGGCAGCGACCGGGGGAACGGGCGGAAAGGGCCGCGCAGCACCGAGCGTTCGACGCCGTCGAGCAGGAGGGCGTTGTGCACCACACCGATGCCGCTGCCGACGTCGCCGATCGTTCCACCGGGGAATGCACCCCATGTGAGGGTGGGGGTGATGAAGGCGAACGCCGTCCAGCTGTTGATCGCGATGGACCCGTAGTGGAGCGCGGCGATGGCCCGCTCGAAGCCGGCGCCGAGCGACTTCTCGGTCGCGGGGTCGATCAGCAGGTTCGCGCCGAGGGTGCCCTGGAGCTTGTCGTTGGCGTGAGTCACGGCGGCGTCCAGGAAGTCCTGGCCCGTGCCCGGCACGGTCACGACGCCCAGCACGGGGGCGAAGTACTCGGTGCTCTCCAGCGCCGTCGGATCGTCGTCGGCATCGATCTCGACGAGCAGCCGGTCGCCCAGCACGAGGGCGTCGGGGTAGGCGTCGGTCGCGAGCTCCATCCGCGACGAAGAACCGGGGTACCAGATCGGGCGCTCCGGCGCGTTGGCGTACGCGCGCCGCAGCGCTGCGCGGAAGGCATCCGCCTGGTCCCAGTCGGACGAGATGATCACGACCTGGCCGGCGATGCAGTTGTGCCCGCAGTTCTGCAGCCGCATGGTCGCGATGTGCTCGGCCTGGTAGGTGAGGTCGGCATCGGTCCAGGCGCCGGGCACGACGATGATGGGGGAGACGCCGCCGAGCTCAGCCGTGATGGGCTTCTTCAGCTGGGGGCGATCCTCACGACGTCGTCGCTTCGTCGCCGCCGCGCCCTCGCCCTTCGACGGACCCCAGACGATGGTGTCGAACGTCGCCGCCGAGCCGGTGATGTGCACGTGCACGAGTCCGGGGTGGCCGGTGAGGTAGGCCCCGACGTCGGGCCCGCCGCGGACGATGCGCAGGAACCCGGGCTCGATGAGCGGCGCGAGTGCGCGCTTGTAGACCGGCACCAGCGCATCCTGTGTCGGGTTCACCTTGAGCAGAGCCGTGCGGTTGTGGGCGAGCAGCTCGTAGAGCACGTCGAGCACCGGGATCGACGTCACGTTCCCCGCTCCGAGCACGAGGCCCACACCGCCCGACTCGGTGGGCGTGCGCTGCGCGAGGCCGGCCGCTGCGCGCGCGGCGCCGGGGGTGATCCCCGGTTCCAGCCAGACCTCGCCCGCGAAGCCCGACAACAGGAACCCGTCGATGCCGGTGAGGGGGAAGGCGTGCACGCGGGTGCGTCCTCCGGGCGCGCGATCGATCGTGATCCCGTCGAGCGGGTTCACACCGTTCGCCAGGCGCGAGAGGGTCTCGATATAGGCGTCGAGCGCGCCGAGCACGCTGTACGGTCCGCTGAGCCACTCTTCACCGCGCAGGGGATGCCGCGCGTCGAGGCCCTTCGAGGCGGCGGCCGTGTGCGCCCAGTCCTCCGCGGTGGCGGCGACGCTCGTGCGCACCGCGCGCAGCAGCGTCGCCCGTTGGGCGACGGTGAGGGCAGACCAGGTGCGCGTTCCGGTCTGAAGGGCATCGACCGCGGCGTCGAGCCGTTCTCTTTCCCCTTCGCCCAGCTCCGGGGCTGCGCTTCCCGACGCGCGCTTCGAGGTCGGGGCGGAGGTGGCGGTTGTGCTCGCAGAAGTCATCGACGTCTCCTTCGGACGGGATCCCAGCTTAGGCGTGGAAGGGCTCGAGGGTATCGATGTCCGCTCGGCGCAGGCGGTAGTGGCGGAGGGTCAGCAGACTCCCGGCCATCAGCACGGCGGGCAGCGCGCTGAAGCTGAGCACGATGCCCGTGACGGCCGCGTCCGGCTGTTCGACCGTGGCGCCTGCGACGGTCGAGATGTAGCCGGTGGCCGCGAGGGTCAACGACACAGCGGTCGCGCCGAGGGCGAAGCCCACGGTCTCGCCCGCGGTCCAGATGCCGGTGAAGGTGCCGGCCTGTCCCGCTCCGCTCGTGCGTTCGTCGTGCGAGATCACATCGGGCAGCATGGCCATCGGCAGCGACTGGAGTCCTGCGTAGGCGACGCCGGCCACCGCGACGGACACGTAGATCCAGGCGCCGGATGCCCAGACGGCGAAGACGAGCGACGCCGCGGCCGCGGTGAACAGCACGGTGGCCATCGCGAACGCCCGCTCCTTGCCGACCCGTCGCGCGATCACGGTCCATCCCGGGGTGGCGAGCAGTGCGGGGCCCACCAGCGCGACGAAGACGAAGGTGACCGCGTCCTCCGACCGCAGCACCCAGGTCGCCACGTACTGCGCGCCGGCGAGCATCGTTCCCGTTGCGAGCGCCTGCAGCACGAACGTCCCCAGGAGTGCACGGAAGGGCTGGCTGCGCCCGAGTGCGCGGAAGCCCGACATGTACTGGTGCCGCCAGGTCGAAGCGGCGGTGGCGGCAGCGTCAGCGGTGGGGATGGCAGCGTCAGCAGTGGTGACGGGGGAGACTGCGGTGCGCTTCGCCGCCACATCCGCCGTCCGGGAGGCGATCAGCATGCCGATGCCGATTGCGATACCCGAGGCGATGCCCATCAAGAGGTAGCCCTGCACAGGGTCGTCGCCGGCATTGCGCAGGGCGGGGCCACCGGCGCCGAACAGCAGGATGGCTGCCGTCAGCACGACCACGCGCCACCCGAGCAGACGCGTGCGCTCGTCGTAGCTGCCGGTCAGTTCCGCGGGCAGAGCGACATACGGCACCTGGAACAGGCTGAATGCCGTCGCGGTCGCCAGGAACGCCAGCAGCACACTGATCGCTCCGGCGACCGGTCCCCAGGAGGGCGGTACGGCGAAGGTGAGGGCGAAGAAGAACGGCAGAGCGAGAGCACCGGTCACCATGAACCCGCGGCGCGACCCGGTGCGGGCGAGCTGGCGATCGGACGCGGCCCCGATCAGCGGGTCGATCAGCACGTCCCAGATCTTCGCCGCCGTGACGATCAGACCGGCGGCGAGGGCGGCGACACCGAGGTTGTCGGTGAGGAAGTAGGTCAGCACGAGGCCCGGCAGTGTCGCATAGCCGCCAGTCCCGAGCGAGCCGATCGCGTACAGCACGATCGTGCGCGGAGAAAGACGGACGGGTGCTCGTTCGGGCCGAGCCTCGGTGCTCATCGCGCCAGTGTAGTGGGGCGATGCCGCGGGGTCAGATCAGCGAGAGCTCGCGCAGCTTCGACTCGACGTCGGCGTTCGACGGCTCGACGTGGTGCGAGGCGTCGGGGTACACGACGACGGGGATGTTGGTGCGGCCCGAGATCTCCTTCGCCACGTCTGCGGCGGCGGGCTCGGCGACCAGGTCGACGTACGTGTACTCGACACCGAGCGCGTCGAGCTGCTTCTTGGTGCGGATGCAGTCGCGGCACCAGTCGGCGCCGAACATCGTGATGGTGTCGGAGGCAAGAGCAGTCATGCATCCAGCCTACGGCCGCACGGATGAGGTGGCGCTGAGTGTCGGCTGGGCACACGGTGGCCCGTGTCCGCCTCGTCGGGCAGCTGCTCGACCGGGACGACGACGACGTCCTGAATCTTCCAATCGAGGTCGGCGATCCCCTCGGCGGCCGCGCTGAGGTCGGTCACCCTCACCGTGCGGCGGTGTGGCACGACGAACGCCTCGATGTGGAACACCTGCCCCTGGTCGCGCATGCGGACCGCGGCCCGCGAGACCCAGGGACGGCTCCGCAGGTAGGACACGATATCGGCGGCCAGCGGATGTGGCTGCGTGCTGTCGTACGTGCGTGCGCGCTGATCCATGAGATCGACCACGGCTGTGCGGGTGTTGCGGAAGCCATCCCAGACGATGCCCAGCGAGATGAAGAGGGCTGCGGCTCCGTCCAGCCACCACAGGCCGACACCCACGCCGAGAACGCCCACGATCGAGGCGACCGTCGTCTGCCAGTCGGCCTTCGCCATGTCGGCATCGGCGTACAGCAGCTTGTTGTGCAGCACGGGGGCGAGCTTCGACTTCGCCGGCCCGTAGAAGAACACGGGGCCGATGATGACGAGCGCCATCACCGCGACCATCAGCCAGCCGAGCCAGATGGTCTGACCGAACAGCTGCACGGTGCCGATAGTGGGATGCTCAGCGGCGATCAGCCCGGTGACGGCCTCGATGGCGAGGTTCAGGCCGACGGCGAGCAGCGCCACACCCGCGACGAGATGCCCGATGCCCATCGCCCTGTGCAGACCGTACGGGTGCTTCCTGGTGGGGCGACGACGCACCAAGAGGAGCGCCGCGAGGAAGGCGAACTGCGGGATGAGGGACAGCATGTCCTCGATCCACGCCGTCCGCATGGCCTGGGACTCGCCGACCACCAAGGCGATCACGGCGATGGTGATCGACGTGTAGACGATCGTGAAGATCTCCCAGCGCACGGCGCTCCGGATCGCCCTCTGCTGTTCTGGGGGGAGGGTTGTGCGACCGAACTGCCCTGTCTCGTTCATTCGCCGACCTCCTGGTCGAGGAAACGCTCGAGAGAGGAGAGGAACGCGTTCTCGCCGAGAGGCACCAGCATGACGATCTCTCGACCGTCGGCGCCTTCGATCCCGCGGTAGCCGCGAGTGACTCCGGCTTCGTCCACCCAGGGGGTGTCGCTCGTGATGCCGCCGGCGACAAGGTCGAGGTGCCCTTCTTCGAGCATCGTCACGAGAGTCTCCTCCGAGGCGACGGTCCAGTCGGTCTCGGCATGGAGGCGGGAGGCGAACCCGTCGACGAGGTCGACGATGCTCCCGGTCGGTTCCCCGTGCTCGATCCGGACGAGGTCGCCGTCCGGCGCCGTGCCGACGCGGAGTTCGCCGCCGGAGACCGTCTCCAAGGTTCCGTCCGGGTCAGCGGGTACCGTGAGTCCGCATCCGCCCAGAGCGAGGGTCAGGAGCAGCGCAACGGCGACCGACGCCGCTCGGAGGCGGTGACGGCTGCGGCGCGCGAATGCTCGGTCCACACTCGCAGGATGCCTTTGCGGCGACTCTCGGAACGGGCCGTTGACGGGGTGCACGCGCGAGGGCTAGAGATGACGGCGCGGTCGGATCGACGCGTTGATCCGGACTCATCCCTTGTAAGTAAGGGTGCCCTAACTTAGGCTGGGGCCATGAGCGGCGCATGCGAGCATCTGGAGGATCCCGATTGGGACGACATCGAGGGTGCCGTGCTCATCGCCGGCGACGCCGCCGACGCCGGCTTCATCGCGAGCATCGCCGCGCGGTTGCCGTGGGACGCGCAGGGCGTCGTCATCCTCGAAGCGGCGGCACGCATCCAGTTCCGACACATCGACGTCCCCGACGGGGTGTCGGTGCGCTGGCTCGTGCGTGGAGACGGAACGAGGGCGCATACGCGCGGCGAACGGCTCGCGAACGCCGTGCACGCGTGGTGCGTGGAGTGGGCATGCAGTGAGCCGCCGTCGCAGTGGACGGTGTGGCTCGGGCCGCACACTCCGCCGCACGTGGCGCGCATGGCGCGCAGTCTGCTCGGCGTCGCCAACTGACCTCACGTCGGCGGTGGCGCACCGACCGGGCGGCGAAGGGCTGCTCGGGCTCTCAGCGCACCGAGGCGACCGCGGGAGCGTTCGCGCCCGCGGTGATCGCGTCGAGTGCGCGACGCAGCGACGAGCTCGACGTGTGCGCCGTGTACGGGAAGTACACGACCTCGACGCCGACCTCGGCGAACTCGCGCTCCAGGCGCAGACCCTTCTCGGTGCCGCGCCAGTCGTCGCCCTTGAAGAAGTGCGTGAACTGCACGTCGCGCCACGAGTCCATCTTCGACGGCGTCGTCTCGACGTAGACGTCATCGACGAACGAGATGTGCTTCACGATCTCCGCCCGCTCGGCCGTCGGGATGACGGGCTCGATGCCCTTCACCTGACGCAGCATCTCGTCGCTGACGACGCCTGCGATCAGAATGTCGCAGTGCTGCTTGGCGTGACGAAGAAGGTTGAGATGCCCGACGTGAAACAGGTCGAAAGCACCAACGGCATAGCCGATACGCGTCCCCATGATCTCCCCAGATCAGTAATTCCCCAGTAAGCGGATCCCCATCCGCTTCGCGACTCCCACAGCCGCGGTTCGAAAGTCTAGCAGGTCCGGGTTTCCTCCCGCATAGGAACCCGTGGAACGATGGAGGCCGCACGCGATGCGCGTGGGGGACAGGGGGCGGACGTGGGGACACCGGTCACGGTCATCGTGCCGACGTTCAACGAGCGCGACAACATCGCCGAGCTCGTGGCACGGACTGCGGTCGCGCTCGAGGGGTGGGACGCCGAGATCCTGTTCGTCGACGACAGCACGGATGACACGGCGGCCGAGGTCGCGCGGGTGGCGGCAGATGCTCCGCTCCCCGTGCGCGTGATCCACCGCTCCGAGAACACGGGCGGACTAGGCGGCGCCGTCGTCGTCGGGCTCGAGGCCGCGGCCTTCGACATCTGCATCGTGATGGATGGCGACCTGCAGCATCCGCCCGAACTCCTCCCCACCCTGCTCGCCCGGTATGCGCAGGGAGACGCCGATGTCGTCGCCGCGTCCCGCTACATCGGCGGAGGGGACACGAGCGGCCTCGGCACCGCTGTGCGCTTCGGCGTCTCCCGCGTCGCGACGTGGCTGACGCGGGCGATGTTCCCGATCCGTCTCGCCCGCAGCACCGACCCGATGACCGGGTTCTTCCTGGTCGATCGCGGTCGTCTCGACCGCTCGACGCTCCAACCCCGGGGTTTCAAGATCCTCCTCGAGATCCTCGCTCGCAACGATCTGCGCATCGCCGAGGTGCCGATGGAGTTCGCCGAACGTCGACACGGCACGTCCAAGGCGAGCATGCGTCAGGGGGCGATGTTCCTCGAGCACCTCGCGCGCCTGCGCTTCGGCAAGATGTCGTTGTTCGCACTGATCGGTGCGATCGGCGCCGCCGCCAACCTCGGGATCATGTGGGCGCTCACCGCCGCAGGGGTCCCGTACATCTGGGCGGCGATCATCGGTGCCGAGGTCACGATCATCGGCAACTTCGTGCTGCAGGAGCGCTTCGTGTTCGCCGATATGCGGACCGACGCGCGCGCCCTCGGCATCCGCTTCGCCAGCTCCTTCGCGTTCAACAACATCGAGGCCGCACTGCGGATCCCGGTGATGGCTCTGATGGTCGAGTCGTGGCACATCTCGAGCGTCGTCGCGACCGGCCTCTCGCTCATCGTGGCGTTCTTCGCCCGCTTCCTGTTCCACTCGCTCGTCGTGTACGCGCCTCAGCGGCGACGCAAGGGTGAGGGCGATGGCGCCGAGCCCCCGACGGACACCGCGGCCCAGCGCGTGATCCGTGCCATCGATGCCGAGGTGATGAAGCCCGGCGAGCTCTGAGGGCGGGGCTCCTTCCGGAGCCGGTTTCGAGGGCGCTCGGCGACTCCTCTCTTGCCAGGACGGGCGAGGGGGTCCATAGTGGGCTCGTGGAATCCGAGGGCGGTCCCTCGCTGTCTCTCACCTGGGCGCATCGTGTCGAACAGTCGGCGCGCACCTGGGAGCAGAGCCACGCCAGGGGAGAGGTGCCCAGCATCTGGCCGTACGGTCTCGATGCACTGCGTGACCACGCGGCGGTCGAGGTGATCGACCTCGCCCCGCCGGGCCGCGTCGCGCGAGCTCGTGCGCGATTGTCCATGGGGCCGCGCCCCGTCGACGGTCTCACGCTGACGTGGGATGAGAACACGGCCTATCGGATGCAGACGACCCACCCGCGGACCCGATTCGCCACCGGGGTGATCTGGCTCACGGATATGGCCGAGACCGGGGAGGCACCGGCACGGATGGTCGCGATGCTCGGCAGGGCAGAGGCCGCCTGGGTGCTCAGCGACGCACAGGTCGAACCCCTGCGAACGATGCTCGGGCACGGACCGACGCGCGTGTTCGCTGTCCCTTTCGGCATCGACAGCGCGTTCTTCGTCCCGAGGTCCTATCCGGACCGGCCGCGGATCGTGAGCGTGGGGAACGACCGCGACCGCGACCCCGCCACCCTCTATGCGGCGCTCGCCCGGGTCCTCGCCATCCGTCCGGAGACCGAGGCGGTGGTGCAGACGCGGTCGGACCTCGACCCGCCGGAGGGGGTCCGGGTCGTGCGGCACATGCCGCATGCCGACCTCCGCGACCTCTACGCCACCGCGAGCGTGGTCGTCATCCCGACCCGGCCGAACCTCCATGCCTCCGGGATGACGGTCGCACTCGAAGCGCTCGCGACGGCGCGTCCTGTCGTCGTCACCGATACCCCGGGGATGGAGCAGTACGTGAGCGAGGGGCGCACCGGCCACCTCGTTCGTCCGGAGGATCCCGCCGAGCTCGCCCTCGCGCTGCTCCGACTGCTCGACGATCCGGGACATGCCGCCGAGCTCGGGCGGAACGGCCGGATCGAGGTGGAGCGGCGTTTCACGACGCAGATCATGGTCGCATCTCTCGTGCGAGGGCTGCTGGCCCCCGCCTGACGATGCGCCGGGTGCTGCCGAGGCGCCCTAGCGCTTGGCGCCGCGGCGCTTGACCCGCACGGCGGCGCGGAACGCGTCCGCGTGAGCGCGGCCGGCGTCGGCCCAGTCGCGGCGGGAGAGATCGGGCGAGCCCGTCAGCGTGGTCGCGGACCGCCACGCCTCGACGACGGTCGGCGCATCGAGATCGCCGTCGTACATCAGCACCCACTCCGGTCCGACTTCGCGTCCGAGAGCCTCGTTCGCCTCGTTGCGGGGGACGAGCACCGGTCGGTCCATCGACAGGGCGGCGAGGACGCTGCCCGAGTTGTGCATGAAACGGTAGGCCAGCACGATCAGGTCGGAAGAGGTCGCGAGCTGGACGAGTTCGGCATCGCTCAGGAAGTCGAGGTGGAGCTCGACGCCCGGGAGATCCGCGGTCCGCGCCCGGAGGTCGTCGCCGAGCTCAGGGGTGGACGGCCGCCCGCCGATCCGCAGGCTCAGCGTCGGCTCGACCGTCACGGCCTCGGCATAGGCGTCGATGAAGCCCTCCAGGCCCTTGTAGCGACGGATGCCGCCGAACGACCCGAGCTGCCCCGTCACCCGCTCCGCCGAGGGGAAATTCGCGTACCAGCCGCGGTAGTCGCCGTGCAGGATCAGGCTGTGCGGGGTGCCGGGGGCGAGCGGAGTGGTCTCGTTGATGACGATCCGGTAGTCGGTGTGGCGATCGATGAAACGCAGCAGCCACAGCCGAGGCGCGTTGTCGTCGGGGAGTTCGATGTTGTGCACGGTGCGCACCACGGCGATGCGACGGGAGAGGCGGTGTCGGAACACGAGCGCCGTCGTGAGGAGGAACTTGCCCGTGGACTTCCACCACGTGGAGCCGTGCAGCTTCGCCTCCGGCCAATGCCAGTGGAAGGCGTCGTAGCGTCCGAACAGAGCCGTCCCCCAGGAGAACCGCAGGCGGGTCAGGCCCTCCGTGGATCCGAGCGCCTCATCGAGCATCTTGTTGTACGGGTTCGTCGTCGGACGGGGGGCGCCCAACGATTGCATCACGCGGATGCTCGATGCGGTGTCGGTCATGGTCGTGTCATCCTCCGATGGGCGGCGGTACTCGTCATAGCGACGGCCGAGGGCGGCGGCGATGGTGCCGCGGCCGCGGTGCACGAGGCGGGTTCCTCTGGCGTGATGGGTGATGTTCGAGGTCAGTGTTCCGAAGATCCTGCGCAGGCCGCCGACGACGATCCGGGCCACGCCGCCCACCAGGGCCTTCAACCGCAGGATGCCGCGACGGATCTTCCCGTCGGTCAACATCAGCTGGATGCGGGTGCCGGCATTCGCGGAGCTGTATGCCCGTTGCGCCGCCCAGGCGCGGCTCAGGCGCGACGCGACGACGAGATCCTCTGTCTCCGATTCGTTGCACCACACGATCAGGCCGCCACGACGTGCGAGCTGCCGCGAGAAGAGCGTGTCCTCCCCACCGCCCAGACCGAGGGACGGATCGAAGCGCAGCCCGAGCCGACGGACGGAACGGAGGTCGAGCAGCAGGTTGCCCGCGGCGGCCACCTGCAGCACGGTGCCCGTCCGTCTCGGCGGTCGCCGGAACGTGCCGGACGCGAGCAGCCACGGGTCGACGTCCTCGTCGAAGACCGAGATCACGCGGCCCATCACGGCGTCCGCACCGTGTTCGCGCCAGACCTCGATGAGCGAGGAGAGCCATGCCTCCCGAGGGATCTCGTCGTCGTCGATGAAGGCGAGGAGATCGCGATCGGCGCTTTCATCCAGGATGCGGTTGCGCGCGGCGACGATCCCCGGTGCGGGTTCGACGACGTAGCGCACAGGGAGATCCGCGTCCGCGGCGATGCTCCGCGCAGAACCCGCGGGGTCGTTGTCGACGACCAGCACATCCACCGCGACTCCGAGGTCGGCGCATTCGGCGATGCGTGCGGGGAGCGTCCGGAGCAGGGCCGCCAGAAGCTCGGGCCTCCGGTACGTGGGTACGCCGATCGTCACAGTGATCATGTCGTTCGATTCCGGTCCCCTGCTCATCCGCCCCATCCCCATGGCAGTATCGCGCCTCGACTCCGACGCCGGCTCATCGTATCGTGAACCCCCTGATACCGATCTGCGGGGGCTGCTCTCGCGTATAGTCGTTGTCCTGGGAGTCGACGTCGGTCGCGACTCTGGGGAATTCGACCGACGACCCGAGGCGATCCGTGACCCGGATCCGGGGGGAGGATCGCGTGTCAATCGAGCACGGACGGCTTGCCGTCGTCGTCGTCAACTACGCCTCGGCGCGGCTTCTGCAACGCAATCTGGTGACCGTGGAGCGCGAAGCGCGGGCGATCGATCCCGACGTGCTCGTCCTCGTCGTCGACAACTGGTCGAACGCCGACGAACGGCGTGCCGCCGGCGAAGTCGCCGACGCGCACGGCTGGCTGCTGATCGAATCGGAATCGAACTCGGGTTTCGGCGGCGG
The DNA here is from genome assembly GCF_004794435.1 of Microbacterium sp. K27. NCBI lineage: Bacteria > Bacillati > Actinomycetota > Actinomycetes > Micrococcales > Microbacteriaceae > Microbacterium > Microbacterium sp. K27. Next base: position 11,437 of record NZ_SSDK01000018.1, on the reverse strand, counting down.
CGTCAACATCGGTGTCACGCGCGCGCTCGCCGAGGGGGCGACCGACGTGCTCGTCATCAATCCCGATGCGCACATCGACCGCGACTCCCTGCGTCGACTCGCTTCCGTCACCGCAGCCTCACGCACCACGCTCGCTTCGCCGGTCATCACGGATTCCGATGGAAGAACCTGGTTCGCCGGCATCGACCTCCTGCTCGACGACGGCACCATGCGCGCACGTCGCAAGCGCGTCGACGGCGATGCGCAGCCGTTCGAACCTTGGCTGAGCGGGGCCTGCCTGTGGATCACGCGCGAAGTGTGGGAGCTCGCCGGCGGTTTCGACGACGACTACTTCCTGTACTGGGAAGACGTCGACTTCTCTCGCCGCGTGGTGTCCGCCGGCGGCTCGCTGATGCTCGTCGAAGACGCCAATGCGGTGCATGATGAGGGCGGCACGCAGCGCGCCGAACCCGAGACCTCCCGGGCGAAATCCGAGGGGTATTACTACTACAACATCCGCAACCGGATGCTGTACGCGGTGCGTCATCTCGACGATGCCGCGGTGCAGCGCTGGCGCCGGTCCATCCCCCGCACGGCCAGAGAGGTCATCCTCCGAGGTGGGCGACGGCAGCTGATCCAGTCGGCCGCACCGATCCGGGCCTATCTTCGCGGTGTCCGCGAGGCTCGTCGGATCGCGCGGACCCACGCAACGGTCCAGAAGGGCAGGAAATGGTCGTAGACGCATATCACCGTCTCGCGCGTGCGCAGAAGGGGCACGCCCGAGGGGCACCCGCGTACTCGGTGTACGTCAACCGTCGTATCGGGCGGGTGCTCGCCGCCGTGGCCTACCGGATCGGTCTCACCCCCAACCAGGTGTCGATCATCAGCGCGGTGCACTCGTTCGTCGCGATCGGACTGATCGCGTTCGGTCCCGTGAACGTGCCCATGGGGCTGCTGATCGCCCTCCTTCTGGTGCTCGGGTATGCCTGGGATTCCGCGGACGGCCAGGTCGCACGTCTGCGCGGCGGGGGAAGCCCCCAGGGCGAGTGGCTCGATCACTTCATCGACACGATCAAGATCGCCTCGCTCCATCTCGCCGTGCTCATCGGGCTCTACCGCGTCCTCCCCGAGACGCCTCTGCTGCTGTTGATCCCGATCGTGTTCAGCATCGTGGCCACGACCACGTTCTCCGGAATGCTCCTCAACGACCTGCTCAAGGGAAAGCACGCGGTGGCGTCGACCCATGAGCGCGGCGGCGGGACACTGCTGCGGTCTCTCATCCTGCTGCCGACCGACTTCGGTCTCGTGTGCCTCGTGTTCGTCCTGTGGGGATGGACCCCGGCGTTCCTCGTCGGCTACGGCGCACTCTGCGCGGCCGCCGTCCTGTTCCTGGCGCTCGCCGCGGTGAAGTGGTTCCGCGAGATCGGAAAGCTCGGGGAGGCCGCATGACGGACGAGAAGATCCTCGTGGTCTGCGCCGCCAACGTCTGCCGGTCGCCTCTGGCCGAACTCGCGTTGAGGCGGGGGCTCGGGGCGGATTCGCCCCTCTCGGTGAGCAGCGCGGGCATCCGAGCGAACGCGGGCGACCCGATCTGCTCGGTCGTGGCGTCGTTGCACGACGACGAGGAGTGGCAGGCCCAAGCCCGGGCGCACCGGGCGCGACCGGTCACGGTCGAGCAGATCGAGCAGGCGAGCATCGTGCTCACGGCTTCGCGCGACATCCGTGGCGAGCTGGTGCGACTGGCACCGCGGTCGCGTGACTGGATGTTCACGATCAAGGAAGCCGCTCACCTCGGTGAGGGCTTCGCGTCGTCTGCTCCGGATCGGGTGGCGGAATATGTCGCCCACCTCGACCGGGGTCGATCGAGAGCCGTTCCGTTGTCCGCGTCCGGAGGTGTCGGGACCCGCCTGCGGCAGCTCTTCGGAGGCCGCACGACCGTCGACCCGACGAGCATCGCCGATCGCCACGGAAGCCGCGGACACCTGGAGACGATCTCGGAGGTCGAGGCCTCCGTCGCGACCATCCTGGCGCAACTGGGAGGACATCGGCGACACTCTTCTTGAGCGAACACTTGCGATATTCCGGTCCTCGCACTACGATTAGCCGACGCCGCGTTCTACGCGGTTGAAGGGGACCCGAAGCCGAGGGGGCTTTGGGAACGGGGAATCTGGGTTCTGGGGAGCTGCAGTGTTCAAAGTTTCATCATGCCGTTCTGGGGACGGCTCTTCGCGCTCACTACGAGCGATGGTCGTCGCGCCGTTGGTGGCGCTCGCACTCGTCACGGCCGGCTGCACCGCAGCGCCTGGCGCGTCCGAGACGCCGGCGCCTGAAGGCACCAGCACCACCGACTGGACGCCGCCTTCCGACACGGAGACCGAAGGGCCCACCGAGGCTCCGGCGCTCACCGAGCAGAGCGGGGCGCTCGACGCACCGATCGCGCTCTCCACCGACATGGTGGTCACGATCGACAAGATCTCGACGACGACCATCAAGCCCGAGACGCCCGGCGAGTACGCCGGCTCCGCAGTCGTCGTCACGCTCTCCGTGTCCAACGACTCGAAGCGCGCGCAGAGCGTCGATTCCGCCGTCGTCAGCCTCGTCACGGACGACGGCGACATCGGCGTCTCGACCACCGCCGGTCCGAACGAGCCCCTGCAGGGCGAGCTCGCCGCCGGCGCGAAGGCCACGGGGACCTACGTCTTCATGCTCGACCCGACTCAGGGCCGCTCGGTGAAGATCAGCGTCAACTACGCCGCAGGAGAGCCGGTGGCGACGTTCGCCGGCCAGCTCTCCTGACGCGCACGCATTCTTTCGCATCACTTTCGGTTTTTCATCGCACTAACTCATTTTCGAAGAAGAAAACTGGCGGCTGGGGAGTCACTATGGGGAACACATCGACCACGAGGCGGGCGCTGAGCGCGCTTGCGTCTGTCGTGACGGCGGCATTGCTCGTCGCCGGCATGACGACACTGGGTGCACAGGCGGCGTCGGCAGACGTCCCGTCGACACCACCGCCCCTGCTGCAGCGCGACGACAACGTCGTCACGTCGGATCCGATTCCGACCGTGCAGATCGACAACGGCTACGTCTGGTCTCAGACGACCATCGGTTCGACCGTGTACGCGGTCGGCAAGTTCGACAACGCCCGTGCGCCCCTGGCTGCCCCGGGAACGAGCCTGACGGCGCGTTCGAACGTTCTCGCCTATGACATCAACACCGGCCAGCTGCTGTCGTTCGCCCCGCAGGTGAACGGCGTGATCAAGGCTGTCGCCGCCTCGCCCGACGGAAGCCGCATCTACATCGGCGGCTCCTTCAACTCGGTCAACGGTCAGGCGCGCTGGAACTTCGCGGCCCTCGACGCCGTGACCGGTCAGCTCGTCCCCGGATTCTCGCCGTCCATCGGCGGCAGCGGCGTCTACGCGCTGGCCACCTCGGGATCGAGCGTCTACGTCGGCGGCCTGTTCACGCAGGGCAACGGAACGGCTCGCAAGAACCTCGCCGGCTTCAACGCCGCCAACGGTGCCCTGCTGAGCTGGGCACCGCAGACCGACCTCCAGGTCGACGCGATGGTCATGGACCCCGCGGGTCAGAACGTCATCGCCGCCGGCCGCTTCTCGCAGGTGAACGGCGACCTGACCATGCGCGGCACCGTCGCGCTGGACAAGACGACCGGTGCCGTCGACTCGTCGTGGGCGCTCCCGCAGACGGTCAAGAACGGCTCCAACACGGGCAGCAACTCGGGCAAGGCCGGCATCTTCGGACTCGCCGCCGATGCCACGGCCGTCTACGGCACCGGCTGGGTCTACGCCGACGCCGCCACGGGAAACCTCGAGGGCACGTTCGCGGCGGAGGCCGGAACCGGACAGGTCCGCTGGATCGCCGACTGCCTCGGCGACCACTACGGCGTCTACTCGACCGGCAAGGTCGTCTACACGACCAGCCACACGCACGCGTGCGGCACGATGAACCTGCACCCCGAGCAGAACCCGCGCACGCACCGCTACTCCGAGGCGTACACGGCCGATGCCCGCGGTTCGCTGGGCAACCAGCCCGCAGCCGGCGGCACCTACAAGAACTGGGCGGGCACCCCCGCGCCGTCTCCCTACGCCTGGACGCCCGACTGGGCCGTCGGCGTGACGACGGGCCTGGGTCAGGCCGGACTCTCCATCACCGGCGCCGGCAACATGATCTCGATCGGCGGCGAGTTCCGCTCGGTCAACAACGGTCGATTCGAGGGCCTCGTGCGCTTCTCGACGAACCCTCCGGGCGGAGCCAAGGACGGACCCCGCCTCGCCGCGGCCAACTGGACAGGCACTGCGCAGTCGTTCATTCCGGGTCGCGTCCGCGTCTCGATCCCGGCCAACTGGGACCGCGACGACCTGACGCTCACGTATGAGCTCCGTCGCACGGGCACGGCGATCCCTGTCGCCACGACCACGGCGAACGGAACCTGGTGGAACCGACCGGCCGTCATCCTCGAAGACAAGACCGCCACGCCGGGGTCGCAGCAGGAGTACACGGTCGTCGCGAAGGACGGCAACGGCAACACCGTGAGCAGTCAGGCGATGTCCGTGACCGTCGCATCGGGCACGGTCTCGAGCTACACCAACGCGGTCATCACGGATAACCCGCAGCTGTACTACCCGTTGGGCACCGCGCCGCAGGACTGGGCGGGGGCGAACCCGCCGGTGTTCGGCTCGGGCGTGACGTCGTCGACCTCCGGTGTCGAGAACACCGCCACCGGTGCCTCGACCTTCTCCGGAACGAGCACGGGACGAATCTCGTCGACCGACAAGATCGCCGCCCCGACGGAGTTCTCGACCGAACTGTGGTTCAAGACGAACACGACGACCGGTGGGAAGCTTCTCGGCTACGGGAACGCGGCCTCGGGTGACTCCACGAGCTACGACCGTCATCTCTACATGACGAACAACGGTCGGCTGGTCTTCGGCACGTACAACGGCAGCACGCAGACCGTACAGAACTCCACGGCGTTGAACAACAATGCGTGGCACCATGCTGTGGCCACGCAGAGCGCTGCCGGCATGAAGCTGTACATCGACGGCGCTCTCGTCTCATCGGCAGCCGGTGCGACCACTGCCGAGAACTACGTCGGCTACTGGCGCGTCGGCGGGGACAACCTCAACGGCTGGCCGTCCGCGCCGAGCTCGATCAACTTCAAGGGTGCGCTCGACGAGGTCGCGGTCTACCCCTACGCGCTGACCGCCGCACAGGTGCAGACGCACTACGGCATCGGCAAGGGCTTCCAGCCGCCGACCGCCGCCTTCACCGCGACGCCGACCGATCTCGCGGTGGCGTTCGACGCCAGTGCATCCGCGCCGACCGGCTCGGCCACGATCACCGGCTACAGCTGGGACTTCGGTGACGACTCGGCGACGGCCACCGGCCAGACGGTCTCGCACACCTACACCGCCGCGGGAACCTACACGGCCAAGCTCACGGTCACGGACAGCAACGGGCTGGCCACCACGACCGAGAACCCGGTCGTGGTCCAGGCGGCGAATGTGCTGCCCACCGCCTCCTTCGAGGTCACGGGCACCGGTCTCTCGGTCTCCGCCGATGCCTCCGCCTCCACCGACTCCGACGGCACGATCACTTCGTACGACTGGAACTGGGGCGACGGATCGACGTCGAGCGGCCAGGTCGCCAGCCACGTGTACGCCTCGGCGGGCACGCGCACGGTGACCCTGACCGTCACCGACAACCGTGGTGGCACGGCGACCACCACGCGTGAGGCCGTCACGACCCATGCGAACCCGGTCGCGACGTTCACATCGACCGCGTCGGGAATGAACGTCGACGTCTCGGCCGCAGGGTCGAGCGCGTCCGACGGGGCTACGCTCTCCTACTCCTGGAACTGGGGCGACGGAACGCCCGCGGGTACAGGGGCGACCGCCGGCCACACGTACACCCAGCCGGGTGCGCATGACATCACCCTCACGGTCACCGACAGCCTCGGCGGCTCGGCGAGCGTCACGAAGTCCGTGACCGTTCAGGCGCAGGTGTTCGCAGCATCCGACTCGTTCGGCCGCGTCGTCTCGAGTGGCTGGGGCGCGGCTGATGTCGGCGGCACCTGGGCACCCATGAGCGGTTCGGCCGCCGTCACCTCCGTCGCCGACGGCGTCGGCAAGGTGAATCTCACCCCGGGCGAGACCCGCGAGATGCTGTTGCAGGGCACGTCGCTCCTCGACACGTCGGCGCGGATCACCTACTCGCTGGCCTCCGGACCGTCGACGGGTGTCGCGTACGAGGGACTCGGCGCACGTCGCTCCGGTTCGAACGGCTACCGTGCGCTCGCATGGCACCGTGCGGACGGCACCACGTGGCTCGTGATCCACCGCAACGGAACGGCCATCGCCAGCACCGCGGTCGCCGGTCTCACGTGGACCGCGGGAAGCACTTTCAACCTCGCCATGGAGACCACGGGTTCCGGAACCACGACGATCCGCGCGAAGCTGTGGGCGGCCGGCGCTGCAGAGCCCGCCAACTGGCAGCTCTCGACCACGGATGCGACGCCGGCCCTCCAGGCCGCCGGAGCCCCGACGGTGTTCTCCTACCGAGCCGGCAGCGCGACCGGCACCAACCTCGCGAGCTTCGACGACTTCACGCTGAAGAACCTCGGAGCCGCGACACCGCAGCCCGAGCCGCAGCCCGAGCCGCAGCCGACGAACGTCGCGCCGACCGCCGCGTTCACGGCGACGGCCACGGGCCTGACCGTCAACGTCAACGGCGGAGCGTCGACCGACTCGGACGGCACCATCGCCTCCTACGCCTGGAACTTCGGAGACGGAACGACAGGCACCGGAGCGACGAGCTCGCGGGCGTACACGGCGGCGGGCACCTACACGGTGACCCTCACGGTGACGGACGACAAGGGCGCGACCAACACCGCCACCCAGCAGGTCACGGTCACGGCACCTCCTGTCGAGCCGCAGCCTGAGCCCAACCCGGCAGCGCTGGCGAGCGATGAGTTCGACCGCACCGCTGGTCCCGGCTGGGGGAGCGCGGTCACCGGCGGTGCCTGGAGCATCGCCGGAGGCTCGCAGGCGGCGGCGACTGTCGCCGACGGCCAGGGCAAGCTGAGCCTGGTCGCCGGAGACACCCGTCATGCGACGCTCAACACGACGTCGATCGGTGATGCCCTCCTCGAGACGCAGTTCCGCGTCGATCAGGCTCCCGCCGCGGGTGGCGCCTACATCGGAGTCATCGCCCGTCAGACGGCCGCGGGGAAGTACTTCGCCCGCGCGTGGCTCCGTCCCGACGGAACCGTGTGGCTCGTGGTCCACCGTGAAGGGACCGTGGTGCTCACGCAGGCCGTGCCCGGGCTGGTCTGGGCGGCGAACACGTCGTACAGCCTGAAGGTGTCGGTCACCGGGTCGACCTCGACCGCCATCTCGGCGAAGATCTGGGCGACGGGTACCACCGAGCCGGCGAACTGGCAGATCAACGCGACGGATGCGACGCCGCTGGCTGCGGGAGCGGTCGGCCTCAGCGGCAACCGGTCGGGCAGTTCGACGGCGCCTCTGAACGTCTCGTTCGATTCGTTCCGCGTCACCGCGCCCCAGTAAGATCCTGACGCATGGCCACTGCTGTTCCGATCGCGCTCCTCGCCGTCGGAGGAATCGCAGCAGTGGCCATCGTCGTGTTCGTGCTCCGGCTGATGCCGCGCACCGCTTTCGTGGCCTGGGCGTGCGTGCTCTTCTTCGTGCCGCTCTGGGTCGGCGTGAACGTCGGCTTCTACTGGGCGGCGATCACGCTGCTCACGGCTTTGATGATCATCGTCAACTGGTCCGTCGTCCCTCTGCGCGCCGCGGATGCCTGGGTCGTGGCGTTCATCATCGTCATCGTCGGACTGTACGGCTTCGGCTCGGTGGACCTTCCGTCTCTCGTCGCCGCGCTGCTCGAGTGGGTCATCCCTTACCTCTGGGGGCGCGTCGTCCTCGCCCGCATCGCGCCGGGGTGGGTCACGTCGACGATCGCCGTGGTCGCGATCATCGCCGCGGTCCTCGGCATCGTCGAGTTCTTCACGTCGTTCAACCCGTTCGTGCTGATCCCGGGATCGGGCGTCATCTACGACACCTGGAGCCCTCTGCAGGAACGCGGCGGGGTCTTGAGGGTGGAAGGCGCGTTCGGGCATTCGATCGCCCTGGGAGCGGCCCTGGCGATGTCGTCGGCGTTCATCGTGGCGACGAAGTGGCGTCTGGTCCCGAAGATCGGCGGCGTCGTACTCATCGCCGTGGCGACGGTCCTGACGTTCAGTCGCGCGGGTCAGCTCACCCTCGTGCTCACTCTGGTGCTGTCCACGTTCCTGATCGTCGGGGTGTCCACCCGGTTCCGGGTCGCGATCGTCACCGCCGGCGTCATCGGCACCGTCATCGCGATCCCGATCATCGACTCCGTCTTCGGGGCGGCGGGCGATGAGGCCGGCGGCAGCGCGGACTATCGGACCGACCTCCTCGTGCTCCTCCAGCAGGTGCAGCTCTTCGGGAATCCGGGAGACTGGCATTCGCTCGTCTCGGGTGACTACTACCTCGGCTACTTCGCGCGCTCCGTCGACAACGCCCTCGTCCTCACCCTGCTCCGCTACGGCTACGTGCCGACCCTGCTGATCATGGCGGCGATCGTCTGCGCGGCGATCATGACCGTGCGACGTTCGACCCGGAGCCCGGCGTCCATCGCCGTCGTGGGGCAGCTGCCGAGCCTCGTGGTGGTCGCACTGATCACGCAGTACAGCATGTTCCTCTGGTTCTGCGTGGGGCTCGCGATCACGTGGGCCCGCGACGCCGACGCGCTCGGTGGAATGCGCGAGGGACCTGTGGAGATACGGCGGGGATCGCTCGAGACTTCGCGCCAGCCCCGTGGCGCCGTGGAGCGCCCTGCACAGTCATGAAGTCGTGGAATCGAACACTCCTCTAGAATCGAAGTCTGAGGGGGAATGGGGAGTCATGGGCGAGAGCCGGGTGAGTCTGCGCGTCATCGCCAGCTCGTTGCGCAAGTTCTGGTGGATGGTCGTGCTCTTCGGGGTCGTCGGGGCCGCGGGCTCCTACGGGTATGCCTCGCTGCAGACCCCGCTCTTCCAGGCGACGACCTCGCTCTACTTCGCTCTCAATCAGGGCACCAGCGCCTCCGACCTCAACCAGGGCTCTGTGTACACGCAGAGCCAGATGCTGTCCTTCGCGCAGCTCGCGACGAGCTCGCGGGTGCTCGATCCCGTCATCGAGGAGCTCGGTCTCGACACGACGCCGCGCGCTCTCGCGCGTGACATCGAGGTCACGATCCCGCAGAGCACCGTGACGCTGCGCATCACGGGGATCACCGATGACGCGAAGGAGGCCGCCGAGCTGGCCGACGCCGTGGCCGAACAGCTCATCATCGTGGTCAAGGATGTGGCACCGAAAGACCCGCAGGGCGAATCCACGATCACCGCTCAGGTGATCGATGACGCCGTCGTGCCCGAGTTCCAGTTCACGCCGAGCAAGCCTCGCGACGCTCTCCTCGGAGGCTTCCTGGGTGGCGTCCTCGGACTCGCCATCGCGGCGTTGATCGGTGTGCTCGACACCCGCATGCGCACCGAGGAGACGCTGACCGAGGCGGGCGGCGACCCTGTGCTGGGCGTCGTCTCGAAGTCTCCGCTGCTGGCCATGCGCGGTATCGCTGTGGCCCAGGAGCCGCTGGGCCACACCTCCGAGGAGTTCCGTCGCATCCGCTCGGCGCTCGCCTACGCGAACGTCTCCTCACGGGTGAAGGTGCTGCTGGTGACGTCGGGCATGCCGTCCGAGGGCAAGTCGACCGTCTCGGTGAATCTCGCCATGACGCTCGCCGGGCTGCGCAACTCCGTCCTGCTGATCGACGCCGATATGCGGCGGCCGCGGGCTCACGAGCACGCCGGCATCGACGGCTCGATCGGACTCACGAGCGTGCTGCTCGACGAGGTCGAGTTCGAGGTGGCCAAGCACAGCGTGGCAGACAGCACACTCGACATCCTCCCCGCCGGCACCATCCCGCCGAATCCTGCGGAGTTGCTCACCTCCGCTCGCATGGCGCAGCTGCTCGACTTCGCTGCGGCGGAGTACGACTACGTCGTGATCGATTCTCCGCCCATCCTGAGCGTGGCGGACGCGAACCTCTTCGCCACCCAGACCGACGGCGTGATCCTCGTGGTCGACGCGACCAAGACCCGTCGCGCCGCCCTCGCGAAGAGCGTCAAGTCGCTCGAATCGGGTGGCGCGCGCATCCTCGGCACCGTCCTGAACCGTGCTCGTCCGGATCGACACCGCAGCGAGTACTACAGCGACTGACGCGATGCCTCGACGCGGAGACACCGCGCAGGCGACGGAGTATATCGGTGTGACGCTGTGTTTCGTTTGTCTTTGCCCCGGTAGCCGGGTATTCTTCATGAGTTGCGAGGGGGACTCGCTCTTTGCTGCCGGGGTCTAAACTGCGGCGGAGATGCGGGGTGATCATGAATCTGCCCCAGAAGACGGTGACATCGTGTCCACTCCGTTCCTCGATCTCGCATCACGCGAGTCCGCGACTCCGCCTCGGCGACGCTCTCGAAAGCTCCTCGCAGGTGCACTGACGGCCACCCTTGCGCTCACTGCCGCGCTGGCAACCGTTCCGTCGTCGGCATTGGCCGACGACGCCGTGACTCTCGCACAGTCCCAGGCATCGGCGGACACCCCGGTCATCGACGATGACATGGATCGCGCCGTCGGCTCCGGATGGGGCTCGTCGCCCGAGGGGCCCTGGCGCGTCGTGGAGGGAACGGCGAGCGTGACAGGCGCGCAGGCCCTGCTCGCGAGCCGTAAGCCCGGAATCACCGCCCGAGCGACCGTCGACGGTGTCGCCGCGACCGACGTGGACAGCCGCTTCTCGCTGACCGTCCCCGAGCTTCCGGTGGGAGGGCCGCTCTACCTCTCCCAGGCTGTCCGCGTGTCCGGTGCCGACTCCTATGGGGTGCGTGTGCGCGTGCACCCCGACGGCTCTGCCTATGTGTCGATCGTGCGTCTCACGGACCTCATGCGCGTGCAGCACCTCAGCGAGCGCAGACTCCCGCTCACGGTGACGGGCGACACCACGCTGACCGTGGCACTCAGCGTCACCGGCACGAGCCCGGTGGAGTTGGGCGCCAAGGCCTGGGAATCGGGCGCTGCGGAGCCGACTGACTGGCAGGTGACGTACTCCGACGATTCGGCTGACCGGATCCAGGCGGCGGGTGGCTACGCCTTCTCGCTCTACACGTCTTCGGGTGCTCGGACCGCCGTTCCGGTCGGAATCGACGACGTCTCAGTCACCACTCCCACCACGGTGCCGGAACCTTCCACCGAGCCCACGCCTGCGCCGGAGCCGACGCCTGCGCCGGAGCCGACACCTGCGCCGGAGCCGACACCTGCGCCGGAGCCCACGCCTGCGCCGGAGCCCACGCCTGCGCCGGAGC
>NZ_SSDK01000017.1:0-326 GCF_004794435.1 Microbacterium sp. K27 | reverse complement strand
TCCGCACCGTCGTGCCATCGTCATACGTCGTCCCGATGTGCCGGTTCGCGGCATCGTAGCGGCGTCGTAGGAGAACTGCATATCGCCCAGGCGAACAGTGTTCCCCCGCACGTCATACACGATCTCCGACGCCGCCAGACCATCCGCCACCGTCGTCGCACCCCGGATCGCACCCGTCACCGACGACGACAACAACCGATCCGCCCAGTCATAGCAATACGACGTCGACGTCGCAACCTGCCCCGGCGCCGTCCACACATCCGTCAAACCCGTCCGATTCCCCGACATCCCCGCCGCCGCATTCGGACCACACCCACCCGACGACC
>NZ_SSDK01000016.1:0-5513 GCF_004794435.1 Microbacterium sp. K27 | reverse complement strand
TAAAAGGAGTCCGGCGGTGTCCTACTCTCCCACAGGGTCCCCCCTGCAGTACCATCGGCGCTGTGAGGCTTAGCTTCCGGGTTCGGAATGTAACCGGGCGTTTCCCTCACGCTATGGCCGCCGAAACACTATTGATGTTTCAATCAAACACATAACAAAGTCATTGTTGTTATGCGGTTCTCGACCGTACATCGAGAACCACTCAGTGGACGCGTAGCACCAACAAACGGTGTGTTATCAAGTCATCGGCTTATTAGTACCAGTCAGCTGCATGCATTACTGCACTTCCACATCTGGCCTATCAACCCAGTAGTCTGGCTGGGAGCCTCTCACCCGAAGGTATGGAAATCTCATCTTGAGGCCGGCTTCCCGCTTAGATGCTTTCAGCGGTTATCCATCCCGAACGTAGCTAATCAGCGGTGCTCCTGGCGGAACAACTGACACACCAGAGGTTCGTCCAACCCGGTCCTCTCGTACTAGGGTCAGATCCTCTCAAATTTCCTACGCGCGCAGCGGATAGGGACCGAACTGTCTCACGACGTTCTAAACCCAGCTCGCGTACCGCTTTAATGGGCGAACAGCCCAACCCTTGGGACCTACTCCAGCCCCAGGATGCGACGAGCCGACATCGAGGTGCCAAACCATGCCGTCGATATGGACTCTTGGGCAAGATCAGCCTGTTATCCCCGAGGTACCTTTTATCCGTTGAGCGACAGCGCTTCCACAAGCCACTGCCGGATCACTAGTCCCGACTTTCGTCCCTGCTCGACCTGTCAGTCTCACAGTCAAGCTCCCTTGTGCACTTACACTCGACACCTGATTGCCAACCAGGTTGAGGGAACCTTTGGGCGCCTCCGTTACTTTTTGGGAGGCAACCGCCCCAGTTAAACTACCCACCAGGCACTGTCCCTGAACCGGATTACGGTTCGAAGTTAGATATCCAGAGTGACCAGAGTGGTATTTCAACAATGACTCCACACGAACTAGCGTCCATGCTTCAAAGTCTCCCACCTATCCTACACAAGCCACACCGAACACCAATACCAAGCTGTAGTAAAGGTCACGGGGTCTTTCCGTCCTGCTGCGCGTAACGAGCATCTTTACTCGTAATGCAATTTCGCCGAGTTCGCGGTTGAGACAGTTGGGAAGTCGTTACGCCATTCGTGCAGGTCGGAACTTACCCGACAAGGAATTTCGCTACCTTAGGATGGTTATAGTTACCACCGCCGTTTACTGGGGCTTAAATTCTCAGCTTCGCCTTGCGGCTAACCGGTCCTCTTAACCTTCCAGCACCGGGCAGGCGTCAGTCCGTATACATCGTCTTGCGACTTGGCACGGACCTGTGTTTTTAGTAAACAGTCGCTACCCACTAGTCTCTGCGGCCTCCAAACGCTTTCGGGAGTAAATCCCTATACGCCGAAGGCCCCCCTTCTCCCGAAGTTACGGGGGCATTTTGCCGAGTTCCTTAACCACGATTCTCTCGATCTCCTTGGTATTCTCTACCTGACCACCTGAGTCGGTTTGGGGTACGGGCGGCTAGAACCTCGCGTCGATGCTTTTCTTGGCAGCATAGGATCACCCACTTTTTATCCGCATCGTGTCTCAGCCTATGTGAATCGCGGATTTGCCTACGACTCGGCCTACGCACTTGCACCAGGACAACCATCGCCTGGCTTGGGCTACCTTCCTGCGTCACACCTGTTAATACGCTAACCGCACCAGAATGGGGTCGTGCGCTAGGCCCAGAGCGTCACCCCGAAGGGATCAGTCACTGGGATTCAGACACTTAGCACTACTGGATTAGCTTGGGCGGTTCTTCGCCGGTACGGGAATATCAACCCGTTGTCCATCGACTACGCCTGTCGGCCTCGCCTTAGGTCCCGACTTACCCAGGGAAGATTAGCTTGACCCTGGAACCCTTGGTCTTTCGGAGGACGTGTTTCTCACACGTCATTCGCTACTCATGCCTGCATTCTCACTCGTGTAGCCTCCACGGCTGGTTTACACCGCCGCTTCGCTGGCCACACGACGCTCTCCTACCCATCAACACGGCTGGACCACGAAGGCCTACCAATAATGTCAATGCCACAACTTCGGTGGCGTGCTTGAGCCCCGTTACATTGTCGGCGCGGAATCACTTGACCAGTGAGCTATTACGCACTCTTTCAAGGGTGGCTGCTTCTAAGCCAACCTCCTGGTTGTCAAGGCAACTCCACATCCTTTCCCACTTAGCACGCGCTTTGGGACCTTAGTTGGTGGTCTGGGTTGTTTCCCTCTCGACTATGAAGCTTATCCCCCACAGTCTCACTGCTGCGCTCTCACTTACCGGCATTCGGAGTTTGGCTGACGTCAGTAACCTTGTAGGGCCCATCGGCCATCCAGTAGCTCTACCTCCGGCAAGAAACACGCAACGCTGCACCTAAATGCATTTCGGAGAGAACCAGCTATCACGAAGTTTGATTGGCCTTTCACCCCTATCCACAGCTCATCCCCTCAGTTTTCAACCTAAGTGGGTTCGGTCCTCCACGACGTCTTACCGTCGCTTCAACCTGGCCATGGATAGATCACTTCGCTTCGGGTCTAGGACATGCGACTGAATCGCCCTATTCAGACTCGCTTTCGCTACGGCTACCCCACACGGGTTAACCTCGCCACATATCGCTAACTCGCAGGCTCATTCTTCAAAAGGCACGCTGTCACCCCTACTAAGGAGGCTCCAACGGTTTGTAAGCAAACGGTTTCAGGTACTATTTCACTCCCCTCCCGGGGTACTTTTCACCTTTCCCTCACGGTACTTGTCCGCTATCGGTCATCTGGGAGTATTTAGGCTTATCAGGTGGTCCTGACAGATTCACACGGGATTTCACGGGCCCCGTGCTACTTGGGATACTCTTCGCGCCAAGAGAGGCATTTCGACTACGGGGTTGGCACCCTCTATGACCGGCCTTTCAAGACCGTTCGTCTATACCTTCTTGTAACGCCGCCACCTCGGCAGAGATGACTGAAAAGTCCCACAACCCCCAACGTGCAACGCCTGCCGGCTATCACACACGCTAGGTTTAGCCTGTTCCGGTTTCGCTCGCCACTACTAACGGAATCGCGGTTGCTTTCTCTTCCTGTGGGTACTGAGATGTTTCACTTCCCCACGTTCCCTCTACCCGCCCTATATATTCAGGCGGGAGTCACTAGGTCGGCACGCCGCCCAGCGGGGTTTCCCCATTCGGACACCCTCGGATCAAAACTTGCTTATCAGTTCCCCGAGGCTTA
The DNA here is from genome assembly GCF_004794435.1 of Microbacterium sp. K27. NCBI lineage: Bacteria > Bacillati > Actinomycetota > Actinomycetes > Micrococcales > Microbacteriaceae > Microbacterium > Microbacterium sp. K27. Next base: position 2,246 of record NZ_SSDK01000016.1, on the reverse strand, counting down.
TCGCAGATTGCTACGTCCTTCTTCGGCTCCAGATGCCAAGGCATCCACCGTTTGCTCTTAAAGACTTGAAATCACATGAGTTTGAATCAAAAACTCGACCCCATCCGAAGATGGAATCTGAAATTGACTAATGATCTTTAAGATCATCTTGTGCAACTGACCGAAGCCAGCTGCAAGATGCTCGCGTCCACTGTGTAGTTCTCAAAGTACGGGCGGTGCCCCTCTCCACAACCCCACACGGGGGAAACAGAAAGAGGCCCAGAGGTTCAGACCAGATCCCGAAAGATCCGCATCCGGTCCCTCAGGACCCAACAGCGTGCAGGTGCGACATCCGCCACCCTCCCCGTTCCAACCACCGAAGTGGCGTACTAAAGAAGAACAACATCCTTCGCACCATGTCAAATGTTCCACCCATGAGCTCCCAGCGAGAAACGAACGTTCTCGATCTGGGTTCTGGACACCCGAAAGTGTCAGATGCTCCTTAGAAAGGAGGTGATCCAGCCGCACCTTCCGGTACGGCTACCTTGTTACGACTTAGTCCTAATTACCGATCCCACCTTCGACGGCTCCCTCCACAAGGGTTAGGCCACCGGCTTCAGGTGTTACCGACTTTCATGACTTGACGGGCGGTGTGTACAAGACCCGGGAACGTATTCACCGCAGCGTTGCTGATCTGCGATTACTAGCGACTCCGACTTCATGAGGTCGAGTTGCAGACCTCAATCCGAACTGGGACCGGCTTTTTGGGATTCGCTCCACCTCGCGGTATTGCAGCCCTTTGTACCGGCCATTGTAGCATGCGTGAAGCCCAAGACATAAGGGGCATGATGATTTGACGTCATCCCCACCTTCCTCCGAGTTGACCCCGGCAGTATCCCATGAGTTCCCACCATTACGTGCTGGCAACATAGAACGAGGGTTGCGCTCGTTGCGGGACTTAACCCAACATCTCACGACACGAGCTGACGACAACCATGCACCACCTGTTTACGAGTGTCCAAAGAGTTGACCATTTCTGGCCCGTTCTCGTATATGTCAAGCCTTGGTAAGGTTCTTCGCGTTGCATCGAATTAATCCGCATGCTCCGCCGCTTGTGCGGGTCCCCGTCAATTCCTTTGAGTTTTAGCCTTGCGGCCGTACTCCCCAGGCGGGGAACTTAATGCGTTAGCTGCGTCACGGAATCCGTGGAATGGACCCCACAACTAGTTCCCAACGTTTACGGGGTGGACTACCAGGGTATCTAAGCCTGTTTGCTCCCCACCCTTTCGCTCCTCAGCGTCAGTTACGGCCCAGAGATCTGCCTTCGCCATCGGTGTTCCTCCTGATATCTGCGCATTCCACCGCTACACCAGGAATTCCAATCTCCCCTACCGCACTCTAGTCTGCCCGTACCCACTGCAGGCCGGAGGTTGAGCCTCCGGATTTCACAGCAGACGCGACAAACCGCCTACGAGCTCTTTACGCCCAATAATTCCGGATAACGCTTGCGCCCTACGTATTACCGCGGCTGCTGGCACGTAGTTAGCCGGCGCTTTTTCTGCAGGTACCGTCACTTTCGCTTCTTCCCTGCTAAAAGAGGTTTACAACCCGAAGGCCGTCGTCCCTCACGCGGCGTTGCTGCATCAGGCTTGCGCCCATTGTGCAATATTCCCCACTGCTGCCTCCCGTAGGAGTCTGGGCCGTGTCTCAGTCCCAGTGTGGCCGGTCACCCTCTCAGGCCGGCTACCCGTCGACGCCTTGGTGAGCCATTACCTCACCAACAAGCTGATAGGCCGCGAGCCCATCCCCAACCGAAATTCTTTCCAGACGCAGACCATGCGGTCACGTCACATATCCAGTATTAGACGCCGTTTCCAGCGCTTATCCCAGAGTCAGGGGCAGGTTGCTCACGTGTTACTCACCCGTTCGCCACTGATCCCACAGAGCAAGCTCCGTGTTCACCGTTCGACTTGCATGTGTTAAGCACGCCGCCAGCGTTCATCCTGAGCCAGGATCAAACTCTCCGTAAAAAAGAAATGCATACCCCACCGGGAAAACGGTGACGCAGCGAGTTTGATGCTGACCAAAGAGACAAATTCATTGCTGACTTCATCCATTGCCAACCCCACAAGGAGGTTGGTCTTTGATCCAAAGGAATTCTCAACTAGCCGAAGCTAGACGAGGATAATTTGGCATTTGACAAGTGCACGCTGTTGAGTTCTCAAGGATCGGATGCTCCCACGACCCAGCCATCACAGCCAGGCCCG
>NZ_SSDK01000015.1:0-23477 GCF_004794435.1 Microbacterium sp. K27 | reverse complement strand
TCATCGATGCGGCGGATCATCCAGGCGCCGGCGGTGAAGAGGCCCGTGGTGATCGTCAACACGATGCCGATGGCGCTGAGGACGATCGCGAGGACCTCGGGGGACACGTGCGCTCTCCTCTCCTGCGGATGGGGTTGTTGCGGATGGGCGTGTCAGCGAGGTTACGCCGCGGTCAGCCCGGTGCGCGCCGGTATTCCGGCATCTGTGAAGAGGTTCCGAGAAGCGTGGGGTGTGCAGGAGGCGTCAGCTCGTCGCGGAGGCCCGTTGCCGCGACCGCCCGGCGATCAGCACCAGCACAGGCACGAGTGCGCACAGGGCGGCCGACACGAGGAACGTGGTGCTCGATGCCGGGTCCCGACCGATCAGGAGGATCAGCGCGGGCACGAAGGTGCCGCCAACGGCTCCGCACGCGACGAGGGCGCCTGTCACCGCGGCGCTGCGAGCGGGGTCGAGGTGGTCGAGCGCCAGGCCCAGGATGAGCCCGTAGCTCGGGGCGAGGAGCACGACCACCGCGCCCAGCGCGACGAGTGCCCCCACGGGAGCGGGCCCCACCAGCAGCCCCGCCGTGGCCATCAGGATCGCCGCCGTGCTCGTGGCGGTGATGAGGATCGCGATCGGCGACACGGAGAGACGGCGCAGGGCCGCCGCGCCGAAGCGACCGACGGCCATCAGCGTCCAGAACGCCGAGGTGCCCAGCGCGGCGAGGCCTGGGTCGACCCCGAGGATCCGCTCGGGGATCACGGCCGACCAGCCGGAGAGCACGGTCTCGACGCCGACGTAGAGGGGGAGGGCGACGGCGAAGGGCAGGAGCACGAGCAGCCCGCGGACGTCGCGGCGCGCGGGAGCCGCGGTGCGGGCATCCGGTGACTCCGACCCCGTGAGCATCGCGATCGTGAGCAGCGGAACGACCGCCAGGATGCCGAGCGTCGCACCCACACCCGAGCCGGCGGCGACGATCAGCGGGGTGACGGCGGCGCAGACGGCCACTGTGCCGAGCAGTGCGCTGAGCAGACCCGTCGCGCTGCCGACCGACAGGGACTTCGCGGCGACCGACCCGGAGGCCTCGACCAACCCGAACCCGGACCCGGCGACGGCGGCTGCGGCGATGAACACGGCGGGTGTGCCGGCCAGGGCCACGGCGACGATCGCGGCGGCCTGGAGCGCGCTGCCGAGGATCAACGCGGTGCGCGGCGGCCGACGCATCAGGAGCGGCCCCGACATCAGCACCCCGACCAGGAGTCCGGCGAACAGAGCGGGCACGGCGGTGCTGAGGTCGCCGCCGATCGTGCGCTCTGCCGAGGGGAGGATGGCGGGAACGAAGGCGGCCGTGACCCCGAGACCCGCGAAGGCGGTGAACAGTCCCGTCCGCGCGCGTAGGATCCCGTCGGTCACGCCCCTGCCGTCCGCACGCGGTGCACGGCGGCGAACGTGTCGCGCAGCGCCTCCATCGAGCGGTCGTAGTTCGATTGGGCGACGCCGATGAAGATGCAGTCGACGACCATGAGCTGGGCGATGCGGCTGCCCAGGGCGCCGGAGCGGAAGCCGGTCTCGCGGGCGGCCGTCGTCAACACGATGTCGGCCTGATCGGCCAGCGGGGCGCCGGCATGGTTCGTGATCGCGATGGTGGTCGCCCCGGCCTGCCGGGCGAGCAGCAGGAACTCGATCGTGTCGGTGGTGGCGCCGGTGTGCGACACCGCGATCGCGACATTGCCGGGGCCGAGCGTCGCCGCCGAGGTCCATGCCGCGTGCGGGTCCGACCACTCCAGCGCCGTGCGTCCGATACGGGTGAGCTTGCGCTGCAGGTCGAGTCCGACGATGGAGCTCGCGCCGACACCGAAGATGTCGACCCTGGTCGACGAGGTGATGGCGTCGACCGAGGCCCGCAGCGAATCGGTGTCGAGCACCTTGGCGGTGTCGGCGAGGGAGAGCGTCTCGGCGAGCGACACCTTCGCGACGATGTCGGTCAGGGTGTCGTTGCGGTCGATGTCGCCGGAGACGGCGGGGAGCGCGGCCGTGTCGAAGGTCTCGCGCTCGACGTCGCGCAGCACGTGGTTGCGCAGCTCGCGCACGTGCTCGTATCCGAGGCGTTTGCAGAACCGCACGACCGAGGTGGTCGAGGTGTCGCAGCGCTGGGCGAGCTCGGCGACGGAGAGGCCGGCGGTGCCCGCAGGGTCGGCGAGGAACAGATCGGCGATGCGCTGTTCACTCGGACGCAGTTCGGGGCGGATCGCGCGCATGCGGACGAGGACGGGGTGTGCGCCGGCATCGTCGCGGGCGGCTTCATGAGGCATGGGGTCTCCGATCACTGTTCATAACAGTAGAGGAACTTCTGTTACATCTGTAGTGACCTTCGTGTACTTTTGGTACCAACCACGACCGACGACGTTCACGGGGCGGCAGGCAACAGCGCCTGACCCGACGCCACGGCGGCGCGTCACATTCAGGAGGATCCAGCAATGAGCACAGCACGCTGGGCGTCACTCGGCGCTCTCACGGCGACGGGCCTCGCCTTCGCCCTCGTCATCACCGGGTGTTCCGCACCCGCATCCGACCCGAAGCCCTCCGAGGGCGCGGCGGGCGGCGACCTCGTCATCGGCGTCACCAGCGACCCGGACACCCTGTTCCCCTGGAAGGCCACCCAGTTCCAGGCCGTCAATGTGCTGCAGAACCTGTACGGCACGCTGACCGAGTTCGACGAGGACCTCAACGTGGTCCCCGGCCTCGCCGAGTCGTGGGACGTCTCCGAAGACGGCCTCACCCTGACCTTCCACCTGCGCGAGGGCGTCACGTTCGCCGACGGGAGCACCTTCGGTTCGGAAGACGTCAAGTACTCGCTCGACGCGATCGCGGCCGAGGCCACGGCCGCCGTCGCGCGCAGCTCCCTCGCCTCGGTCACCGCGGTCGAGGCCACGGACGAGAAGACCGTCACCCTCACCCTCAGCGCTCCCGACGCCGCGCTCCCCGCGAACCTCGCCGTCATCAACATGGCGATGCTGTCCTCGGACGACACCGAAGAGGGGCTGAACACCACGCCGAACGGCACCGGCCCCTTCATCCTCGACGACCGCAAGGCGAGCCAGTCGATCACGCTCGCCAAGAACGAGGACTACTGGGGAGACACCGCGCTGCTCGACACGGTCGAGTTCCGCGTGATCCCCGACGAGTCGTCGATCGTCTCGGCGATGCAGTCCGGCAACGTGCAGCTGGCCGTGTTCGACGACCCGCTGGTCGCGCAGACCGCCGAGGGTGCCAATGTGGAGGTCGCCACGACCCCGCAGCTGAGCTACCACGCGCTGCAGCTGAACGCCACGCGCGGCGACCTCACCGACGTCAACGTGCGCCTCGCGATCCAGTGCGCGATCGACCGTCAGGAGGTGCTCGACACCGCTGCGCTCGGCGAGGGCGAGGTCACCGGCCCGATCACGTCGCCCGCGTACAAGTCCGACCCGGATGCCCGTCCGTGCCCCGAGCGCGACCTCGACAAGGCCGCCGAGTACCTGAAGAAGGCGGGCAAGGAAGACGGCGTCACCATCAAGACGATCGTCTCGCAGGGGGAGTACGCCACCTCGGTCAACGAGGCGCAGAACCTCAAGGCCCAGCTGGCGGACGCGAACATCACGCTCGACCTCGAGGTGCTCGAGTCCGGCGCGTTCGTCGACCGCTGGATCGCGGCCGACTTCGACGCGGCGGTCGCGCTCAACGGCGGTCGCCCCGACCCCGACGGCATGTACGGCCGGTACTTCACGAGCACCGGAAACCTGAACAAGGTCGCCGGCTACTCCTCGCCCGAGCTCGACGCACTGTTCGCCGAGGGCCGCCAGACGGCCGACCCGGACAAGCGGAAGGACATCTACGCGCAGGTCTCGGAGAACCTCGAGGACAACGCCGCGTGGATCTGGCTGTTCACGAGCTACACCTACACGGCGACCGCGTCGACCGTCGACGGCTTCGTCCCGATGGTGAACGGCTCGCTGCAGTACCTGCGGACCACCTCCATCAAGTAGCGGATCGGAGGGGGCGCGGCCACCCCGCGCCCCCTCCCTCCCCGACGACAGGCACCCACACACGCGCATGTTCAGACAGCTCCTCCGCAACAGCGTGCTGCGACGCATCCTCGCAGCCCTCGGCACGCTCCTCGGCGTCGCCATCTTCGTCTTCCTGATGCTGCGCGCCATCCCCGGCGACCAGATCAGCTCCGGCCTCGGCACCGAGGCGGCCGCTCTCACGCCCTCGCAGCGCGCCGCCCTCGAGTCCTACTACGGCCTCGACCAGCCGCTCGTCGTGCAGTTCTTCTCGTGGCTGGGCAACATCTTCACCGGCAACCTCGGCTTCTCGTCCCGGGCGCAGACGAGCGTCCTCGACCTCACCGCCGCCGCCCTCCCCGTGACGTTCGAGCTGGCGATCTTCTCGATCGTGATCGCGCTGGCCATCGGCATCCCGCTCGGCATGCTCTCCGCCTCGAAGCCCGACTCGTTCCGCGACGGCGTCGGACAGGTCGTCGGCCTCGCCGGTCTCTCCATCCCCGCGTTCCTGCTCGGCACGGCACTCCTGGCGATCCTCGCCTCGTCGTTCGGCTTCAACCCGAACGGCCAGGCCTACGCCACGCTGTTCGAGGATCCGCTGCTGAATCTCCAGCAGATGCTGCTGCCCTCGATCGTGCTCGGCTTCGGCATCGCCGCACCGATCATGCGCACCACCCGCACGGCCGTGCTCGAGATCCGCTCCAACGACTTCATCCGCACCGCCAGGGCGAAGGGCGTCCCTCCGCGTCGCCTGCAGGTGCGCCACGTGCTCGGCAACGCTCTCGTGCCCATCGTCACGATGACCGGCCTGCAGTTCGGCTACCTCCTCGGCGGTGCCGTCGTGGTCGAGCAGATCTTCTCGCTCCCCGGCATCGGACGCCAGGTGCTGCTCGGCATCCAGCAGAAGGAGTACGCGCTCGTGCAGAGCACCGTGCTCGTGATCGCGCTCGCCTTCGTCATCGTCAACCTGCTCACCGACCTGCTGTACCGGGTCATCGATCCTCGGGTGCGTGCCGCATGACCGACATCTCTCAGACCCCGGCCCTCGCCCCCGGCGGCGGGCGCACCATGGAGCGCGTGCGTCTCCTGCTGCGCAGCCGCAGCGGACTCACCGGCCTCATCATCGTGGTCCTGCTCGCCGCGCTCAGCCTCGTCTCGGCGTTCGGCCTGCTGCCCTTCGACCCGCTCGCGCAGGACCCGCCGTCCCGCCTGCAGCCGCCGTCGGCCGTGCACTGGTTCGGCACCGATCAGTTCGGGCGCGACGTGTTCTCCCGCGTCGCCGCCGGCGTCGCCAACTCGGCGTTGATCTCGGTCGTCGCCGTGGCCTTTGCGACCGTGGTCGGCACCGTCTGCGGACTCATCGCCGGGTTCTACCGCGGCTTCTCCGACGGGGCGATCACCGCGGTCACGAACGTGCTGTTCGCCTTCCCACCGCTGCTGCTCGCGCTCTCGCTGGCTTCGGTGTTCGAGCGCAACTGGTTCACCATCGCCGTGGCCATCGCGATCGTCTACGTGCCGATCTTCATCCGCGTCACCCGCGGGCCCGTGCTGTCGCTGCGCGAGGTCGAGTACGTCAAGGCCGCCAAGAGCACCGGCCAGAGCCGCATGGCGACCATGTTCCGCCACGTGCTGCCGAACATCACGTCGATCATCATCGTGCAGGTCACGCTCTCGCTCTCGTGGGCTGTGCTCACCGAGGCCTCGCTGAGCTTCCTCGGACTCGGCACGCCGCCGCCCGCACCCTCGCTCGGTTCGATGATCTTCGAGGCGCGCACGCTCGTCACGATCGCCCCGTGGACCATGATCGCGCCCGGCGTGATCGTGGTGCTGCTCGTCGTCGGACTGAACCTGCTCGGCGACGGGCTGCGCGACAGCCTCGATCCCCGGAACAGAGGAAAGCGATGACCATGGAGGATCTCGGCGGACTGGCCACGGAGGCCAGCGATCCCCGCTATGCGGAGCTCGACCTCATGAGCGTCGCCGAACTCGCGCAGACCATGAACGAGGCGGATGCCACGGTGCCCGCCGCGGTGCAGCGCGCCCTCCCGCAGATCGTGCCCGCGATCGAGGCGACGGCCGATCGCATGGCGCAGGGCGGACGCCTGGTCTACGTCGGCGCGGGCACCCCCGGCCGCATCGGCGTGCTCGACGCCTCGGAGTGCCCGCCCACCTTCAGCACTCCGCCCGAGCTGGTGTTCGCGATCATGGCCGGAGGGCCGGGCGCGATCGTGAACCCCGTCGAGGGAGCAGAGGACGACGCGGAAGCGGGCGCAGCGGCCATCGATGCCGCGGGCATCGGTCCGCTCGACACCGTGATCGGGATCGCCTCGAGCGGACGCACGCCCTACGTGATCGCCGCTGTCCGTCGGGCGCGCGAACGCGGTGCCCTCAGCATCGGTCTCTCCTGCAACGTCGGGACCGCCCTGAGCGCGGCGGCGGAGCACGGGATCGAGGTCGAGGTCGGCCCCGAGGTGCTCTCCGGCTCGACGCGGCTCAAGTCGGGTACGGCCCAGAAGCTCGTGCTCAACATGTTCTCGACCATCTCGATGGTGCGGAACGGCAAGGCCTACGGCAACCTGATGGTGGACGTGAAGGCCACCAACCACAAGCTCCGCGAGCGGGCGATCCGAATGGTGCAGACCATCGCGGATGTCGATCGGGGCGCGGCGAAGGCGGCACTGGAGGCGACCTCATACGACGTGAAGCTCGCGTCGATCATGATCCGCCGCGGCGAGGACCTCGCCGCGGCCACCGCACGACTGGACGCGGCCGACGGTCGGCTGCGCACCGCACTGGAGGAGAACTGATGCGCGTCCTCGGACTGATCTCCGGCACCTCGCACGACGGGATCGATGCCGCCGTCGTCGACTTCACGACCAGTGGCGGCTTCACCGCCCACGGCGTGGATCTGCACGGCACGGTGCTCGCGGCGACGAGCGTGCCCTACGCCCCCGAGCTGCGGGCGCGCCTGATCGCTGCGCTGCCACCGGCGCAGACCACGCTCGCCGAGGTGGCGGAGCTCGACACCCTCATCGGGCAGGCGTTCGCCGCGGTCGCGGCCGACATCGCGGCAGAGGTCGGCGGTGTCGATGCCGTGTGCTCGCACGGGCAGACCGTCTACCACTGGGTCGACGGCGCGCACGCGCTGGGCACCCTGCAGATCGGGCAGCCGGCCTGGATCGCCGAGAAGGTCGGCGCCCCCGTGGTCTCCGACATCCGCATCCGCGACATCACGGTCGGCGGCCACGGCGCCCCGCTGGTGTCGTTCCTCGACGAGCTGCTGCTGCGTTCGCGCGCCGGGGTCTCTGCAGCCCTCAACCTGGGCGGCATCTCGAACATGACCGTGGTGCGGCAGGACGGCCTGGTCGCGTACGACATCGGCCCCGCGAACGCACTGGTCGACGCGGTCATCGTCGAGCACGAGCTCAACCCGCTCGGCTACGACGACGACGCCGCGATCGCCCGCACCGGTCAGGTCGACGAGGCGCTGCTGGCTGCTCTGCTCGACGACCCGTACTACGCTCTCACCCCGCCCAAGAGCACGGGCAAGGAGCACTTCCACCTCGGCTACGTGCACGAGCACCTCGCCGCGCAGAACCGGGAGATCCCGGTCGCCGATGTGGTGCGCACCCTGACCGAGCTCACGGTCCGCACGGTCGCGCGGGACGTGGAGGCCGCCGGCATCGGATTCCTCGCCGTGTCGGGCGGCGGATGCCGCAACCCGCTGATCCTCGACGGACTGCGCGCCGCGCTGCCGGACACCGAGGTCGTGCTGGCCGACGAGCTGGGCGCCGCGGCCGACAGCAAGGAGGCGATCCTCCTCGCTCTCATCGGCTGGTCCACGATGCACGGCGTCCCCGCGATCGTCCCCGGCGGCACCGGAGCGCGCGAGCCGCGCATCCTCGGCACCATCACGCCCGGTGTCGGACCGCTGCAGATGCCCGAACCCGTCGCCTCCATCGACTCCCTCGTGCTCACGGAGGCCGCGGCATCGTGAGCCTTCAGGTGCGCCCCGCCACCCCGGACGACCTGTCCGGGGTGCTCGAGGTGTTCCTCGCGTGCTGGCGCGAGAGCTACCGGGGTGTGCTGCCCGACGCGGCGATCGACGCGATGACCGATGAGCGTGCCGAGGCCCTGTGGCGCCGGGTGCTCGCCGAACCGGTCGGCGTCGTGCTCGTGGCCGTCCGCGACGGCGGGATCGTCGGGATCACCCGGTACGCCGCGACCACTGCCGACGACGGGCGGATCGACGGGGCCGTGCACTCCCTGTACGTCTCGCCACGCGCCCATGGCGGTGGGATCGGCGGCGCGCTGCTGGCGCAGGCGACCGCAGACCTGCGGGACGCCGGGGCCGAGGCCGCGACGCTGTGGGTGTTCGCGGCGAACGCGCCGTCGATCGGCTTCTACGAGGCGAAGGGCTGGCACCCCGACGGCGCCACCCGCACGCAGCCGGAGTTCGGTGAGCCCGAACAGCGCATGCGCAAGGAGTGGGCATGAGCGGAGTCCTGAGATGAGTGCCGTGGAGCGCATCCGCGTGCTCCGCGTCCCGTCGCCCCTGGTGCGTCCGTTCGTCACGGCGGTGCGGCAGACGGAGCACCTCGACGTCGTGCTCGTCGAGGTGAGCGACGTCGACGGTCGTCGAGGATACGGCGAAGCCGCCGTGAGCTGGCGCGTGACGGGGGAGAGTCCGCAGAGCGTCGCCGCCGTGGTGGCAGGACCCCTCGCCGAGGTCGTGCTCGGACGGAACGTCGGTGATCCCGGGATCGCCGCCGACATCGCCCGTGCAGTGTGGGGCAATGCCGCGGCCCGCAGCGCGGTCGAGTGCGCCGTCGCCGACCTCGCCGCCCAGCAGCGCGGACTCCCGCTTGCGCAGAGCCTCACGAGCGCACCGGCGCCCGCGCGCATCCGCACCGACATGACCCTGTCCGCGGGCGAGCCGTCCGCGCTGGCAGCCGTTTCCGAGGAGCACGTCGCCGCGGGCTTCGGATGCCTCAAGATCAAGGCGTCCGCTGCGCACGACACGGTCGCCGGGCTCCGGGCCGTGCGTGCCGCGGTCGGGCCTGCCATCACGCTGCGCGTCGACGCCAACCAGGCCTGGGATGTCGAGACCGCGATCCGGGTGATCCGGGCCGCCGAAGACGAGGGGCTCGGGCTCGAACTCGTCGAGCAGCCGGTCGCGGCGCACGACCTCGACGCGCTCGCCGCGGTCACGGCCGCCGTCGGCACGCCGATCATGGCCGACGAATCGGTGCGCACGGCGCGGGATGTCCGGGTCGTCGCCGACCGTGGTGCCGCAGACCTCGTGAACATCAAGCTCGCCAAGACCGGCGGCCTGGCCGAGGCCTTCGCTGCGGCCGAGGTCGCTCGCACAGCGGGTCTGGGCGTGGTGATCGGCTGCATGATGGAATCGCACGTCGGCGTGACGGCCGCCGCCCACCTGGCCGCCGCCGTCGCCCCCGGTGTCGTGCACGACTTGGATGCCGCGTTCTGGCTGCGGAGCTCGCCCGTGGTGGGTGGCGTGGCGCTGTCCGGAGACATGCTGGAACCCGGATCGGGCACCGGGCTGGGCATCACCGCCCTCGCATCCGATACCCGGCCCGACACCCTCGTCGACTTCGTCGACCGCCCGGAGGTGCGCGCATGACCGCCGCCGTTGCCGTCACCGCTGTCCTGGCGATGGATGCCGCGCCGCGGGGCGCCGTCGCCGGTGTCGTGACCGATGCCGGCCGTGACGTCGCCGCGGGTGGTCTGGCTGACCTGGCCGGAACCCCGATGACCACCGCGACCGCCTTCGACATCGCCTCGGTGTCGAAGGTCGCCGCGACGACGACCGCGATCCTGCGACTGGTCAGCCGCGGTGACCTCGGCTTCGACGACCCGGTCGACCGTTTCGTGCCCGGCACCGCCTGCGCCCCGGGCACGACCGTGCGCCATCTGCTCCAGCACCGTGCAGGACTCTGGGAGTGGCAGCCGCTCTACCTCGACCGCGAGCACGCCGGTGATGCCGCTGCGGCCGCCGACGCCCTCCCGCTGCGCTACGGCCTCGACGAAGGTCGTCATTACGCCGACCTCGGGTTCATGCTCCTCGGCCGCATCGTCGCGGCCGTCACCGGACTGCCCCTGGATGCCGCGGTGCGCGAACTGGTGACCGCGCCCCTCGGCCTCGATCACACCGGGTACGGACCCGTCGAACGCCCCGTCGCCTCGTCCGCCGTGGGCGACGCCGCCGAGCGTCGCATGGTCGCGACCGGAGAGCCGTATCCGATCCTCACCGCCGACAAGGGCTTCGCCTGGCGTGACGGCGAGATCGCCGGGGTCGTGAACGACGGCAACTGCTTCCATGCGTTCGGGGGTGTCTCCGGTCACGCCGGACTGTTCAGCACCGTCGAAGACCTGCTGACCCTGGGGGCGGCGCTCGCCGCTCCGGAGCGGCATCCGGAGCTGTGGGGGCCGGATACGGTTGCCGAGCTGTTCCGGGACGGACCGGATGCCGGGCAGGCGCTGGGCTGGCGCAGCGAGACGATCGCCGTCTCCGGGCGGCCGACCCGCATGGTCTGGCACCCCGGCTACACCGGCTGCGCCCTCGGGCTCGTGCCGGGAACGGGAGCAGCCGCCGTGCTGCTGACCAACCGCCTGTTCGCGGTCACACCCGCACCGACCGATCTGCTGTGGCGCGCCGCGCTTCCCGCACTCCTCGACGACCACGAACCTCTCCGCGAAAACGAAGGAACGAGAACACCATGAGCACCACCGAGCCCGTGCTGAGCATCAGCGGCCTCGCCGTCGCCTTCCGGACCGGTTCCGAGCTGGTCACCGCGATCAGCGACGTGAACATCGACATCGCTGCCGGTGAGACGGTCGCGATCGTGGGCGAGTCGGGGTCGGGCAAGTCGACCACCGCGGCTGCGGTCAACCGTCTGCTCCCCGAAAACGGGGTGATCACCGCCGGCAGCATCCGCTTCGACGGGCGCGAGCTGACCGACCTGCCCGAGAACGCGATGATCTCCCTGCGCGGCGCCGGGATCGGCCTCGTGCCGCAGGACCCGATGTCGAACCTCAATCCGCTCATGCGCGTGGGCGAGCAGATCGGCGAGGCGCTCGAGGTGCACGGCCACACACACGGCGATGCGACGAAGGCGCGGGTCGTCGAGCTGCTCGAGATGGTGGGGATCGCGGATGCCGCGCAGCGCGCCCACCAGTACCCGCACGAGTTCTCCGGCGGCATGCGCCAGCGCGTGCTGATCGCGATGGGTCTGGCCTGCAAGCCTCGCCTGCTGATCGCGGACGAGCCCACCTCCGCCCTCGATGTGACCGTGCAGCGACGTATCCTGGACCAGCTCGACACGCTCACCGACGAGCTCGGCACCGCGGTGTTCCTGATCACGCACGACCTGGCCCTCGCCGCGGAGCGCGCCGACCGCATCGTCGTGATGTTCCGTGGTCGCGTCGTCGAGGAGGGCACCTCGGCGCAGGTGCTCGGCGCCCCGCAGCACGAGTACACCCGGCAGCTGCTCGCCGCGGCCCCGAGCCTCGCCTCGCGCCGCGATGCGCTGCCGCAGCGCGAGGCCGCCACGGGCACGCCTTTCGTCGAGATCCGGAACCTCCGCAAGGAGTTCGCCCTCCGCGCGCCCAAGGCCGGGGAGCCGCAGACCTTCACGGCCGTCGACGGCGTCAGCTTCGAGATCCGCCGCGGCACCACGGTGTCGATCGTGGGAGAGTCGGGCTCCGGCAAGTCCACCACCGCGAACATGGTGCTCGGGCTCGAAGACGCCACGTCCGGCTCGATCCTGTTCGACGGGCTCGACCTCACCACGCTCCGCCGCAAAGAGCTGTTCGCCCTGCGTCGTCGTGTGCAGCCGGTGTTCCAGAATCCCTACGCCTCGCTCGACCCGCGCTACACGATCGAGCAGTCGATCGCCGAGCCGTTGCGCGTGCACCGCATCGGCACCACGGCCTCGCGTCACGCGCGCGTGCTCGAGCTGTTGGAGCAGGTCGCGCTGCCGGCCGCCATGGCCGAGCGCCTGCCGCACGAGCTCTCGGGCGGACAGCGTCAGCGTGTGGCGATCGCCCGGGCCCTGGCGCTCGAACCCGAGCTCGTGGTGCTCGACGAGGCGGTGTCGGCGCTCGACGTGCTGGTGCAGGCGCAGATCCTCGACCTGCTCGCCGATCTGCAGAAGCGCCTGGGCCTGAGCTACCTCTTCATCAGCCATGACCTCGCCGTGGTGCGGATGATCTCCGACGACGTGCACGTCATGCAGCGCGGTGTCGTGGTCGAGAGCGGCACGCCCGAGCGCATCTTCGACGCCCCGCAGCACCCGTACACGCGCGAGCTGCTGGCCGCGATCCCCGGGGCGTCGCTGGCGTCCTGACAGAGTTCCGATCCCGCGAGGTTCTCCGGCGGCCGCAGGCTCAGCGTCTGCGGTCGTCGTCGTCCCAGGGGCCTTCCCACCAGCCGGCGCGCCCGTCGTCCGAGCCGCCGCGTCCTCGGCGCGAGCGCACGAACTGCACGATGAACACCGTCAGCGAGCTGAGCAGGATGAGGAAGACGACGAGGAACAGCAGGTCGTTCTGATTCATGGGCGTTTCCCCTCCGCGGCATCCGCCACGATCTTCGCGATGCGGGCGGACCGGGTCTCCGGGCGCTTGGCCATCGCGATGTGCGTGAGGCCGAACTTCTTGACCGACTTCGGGAACGCGTCCCAGTTCTCGCGTGCGGCGGGGACGGCATCGAGCGCGGCGGAGAGCTCCTCGGGTTCGATCCCGGCCTCCGGTCCGTCGAGAACCGTCCAGGAGCCGTTCGCCTTCGCCACCTCGAGCACACGGATACCGGCGGGAGCCAGCAGCCCCTCGGCCTCGAGCTCCGCGATGCGCGCCTTGTTCGTGGCTGCCCAGCCGCTGCCGGGACGACGAGGAGAGAACCACTGACCGTTGGCGCGGTCGCCCGTGCCGTCGTCGAACACGCGCACCGGGCCGTCGATCCATCCGAAGCAGAGTGCCTGCCGCACGGCGTCCTCGTAGCCGACGCCGTCGGACGATCCGCGCACGCTGAGCAGCCAGACGCCCGCCGTGCGCTCATGGTTCTCCGCGAGCCAGACACGCCAGGCCGCGGCATCCGCCGCTCTGAGCCGTTCGCCGTCGTCGAGCGCGCCCATGGCTACTTCTTGGTCTTCACCGTCGTGATCGTCTCGGTGATCCGCGGCAGCAGGTCGGCCACCGACTGCACGATCTCGTCGGGGCGGAACGGGTACTTCTCGATCTCGGCCTGATCGCTGATGCCGGTGAGTACCAGCACCGTGTGCAGGCCCGCCTCGATGCCGGCGACCACGTCGGTGTCCATGCGGTCGCCGATCATGCCGGTGCGCTTCGAGTGCGCGCCGATCTTGTTCAACGCCGAACGGAACATCATCGGGTTCGGCTTGCCGACGACGTACGGCTCCTTACCGGTGGCCTTGGTGATGAGGGCGGCGATCGCTCCGGTGGCGGGGAGCGGTCCGTCGGTGCTCGGGCCCGTGGCATCGGGGTTCGTGACGATGAAGCGCGCGCCGCCGATGATGAGGCGGATGGCCTTGGTGATCGCCTCGAACGAGTAGTTGCGCGTCTCGCCGACGACCACGAAATCGGGGTTCGTCTCGGTCATGATGAAGCCGGCATCGTGCAGGGCGGTGAGGATGCCGGCCTCGCCGATCACGAACGCCGAGCCGCCGGGGAGCTGCTGCTTCAGGAAGTCGGCGGTCGCGAGCGCCGAGGTCCAGATGCGCTCCTCCGGCACGTGCAGCCCGCTGATGCGCAGGCGTGCCGACAGGTCGCGCGCGGTGAAGATCGAGTTGTTCGTGAGCACCAGGTACGGGATGCCTGCGCTCTCCCAGCCGGCGAGCAGTTCGGAGGCTCCGGGGATGGCGTCGTTCTCATGGACGAGCACGCCGTCCATGTCGGTCAGCCAGCATTCGATGTCGTCACGTTGTGCCATGTGCACAGCCTAGAGGCCGCAGGCGACGCGCACCTGACCGTGTTGCGGCGGTGGCTAGGCGCTCAGCCAGACCACCTGGGCCGCGCCATCGGGCAACGCCGCTTCCGTGCCGTCGATCTCGGCCCCGGATGCCGTGACCGTCACGGTCGACGCGACCGCCAGTCCGAGTGCTTCGAGGGCTCGGAGCAGCTCGGGGTCGCGGTCGTCGACCCGCAGCACCTGTCCCGTGTGCCCGACCGGCGCGTCGGCGAGCAGCACGAACGGTACGCGCTCGATGCGACCGTCGGCGTCGGGGATCGCGTCGCCGTGCGGATCGAAGCGGGGGCGTCCCAGGCGCGCGTCGATGCCCTCGAGCAGTCGGTCGCTGATGGTGTGCTCGAGCACCTCGGCCTCGTCGTGCACCTCGTCCCAGCCGTAGTCGAACTCCTGCACCAGCCAGGTCTCGATCAGGCGGTGTCGGCGCACCATCGCGAGGGCGCGCGCCGTGCCCGTGTCCGTCAGCCGCACCGCGCCGTAGGGTACGTGCGAGACGAGGCCGGCGGCGGCGAGCTTCTTCACCATCTCGGTGACGGACGACGGCGCGATGCCGAGCTTCGCGGCGAGCACCGAGGGAGTGATCGGTGCGTCCTGCCACTCGGTGTGCGCGTAGACGGTCTTCAGATAATCGTCAGCTGCCGGGGATGCCACCGGTCCAGCCTACGTGGTGCTGTCGCGCGCCCACGCGGTGAGTCCGTGGATGAGTGCCCGCACCCCGATCTCGAACGTGCGGCGGGCGGGGTCCGTGCTGAGCTGCGCCCTGGCGGCCTCGGCCTCGGCGAACGTCGGGAAATCCGGCGCGAGTGCACCCGGGGCCATGTTGTCTGCGGGCGCGAGGGCATCCAGGGCGGAGCCGATGATGAACGACTCCAGCGCCACGATGGCGTCCACGATGGTGACGGTCGGCCAGCCGTCGTCCGCGAGCAGGCGTGCGATCTGCTCGTAGTCGGCGAACGAGCCCTCGTCGGCGTCGATCGGCGAGGTCGCCAGCATCACCATGGCCTCGGGGGCGGCGATCGCGGCGTCGCGGTAGCTGTGGGCCCAGGTGAGCAGTGCCTCCTCGACGGACATCTCGTGCCGCACGGGGGAGATGAGCGCGCGGCTGACCTGCCCGCGCATGGCCCGGATCACGGCGTCGCGGTTCGCGAAGTGGTGGTAGAGCGCCGAGGTGCGCACGCCCAGGGATTCCGCGAGCGCGGTCATCGTGAACTGGCGCGGTGTGCGCTGCGCGCTGAGGGCGAACGCGGCCTTCAGGATGCGCTCCTCGGTGAGCACCCGGGTCGACGGTCGGCCGACGCTGCGCGGAGATTTCGTCATCGTGCTCGATTCTGCTCGGGTGTCTGGTATTTTATTGAAACTCTTTCAATACCGAAGGATCCAATACCGACGAAGGTACAGCCATGACCGGTTTCGACGCCGACACCATTGTCACCGGCGCGCACGTGGTGACGATGGACCCGCGCCGCCCGCATGCCACCGCGTTCGCGGTGCGTGACGGTCGCTTCCTCGCCGTGGGTGACGACGCCCTGGTCCGCGAGCTGCGCGGGCCCCGCACCGTCGTGCGCGACCTCGGCGGCGCGACCGTGACCCCCGGCCTCATCGACGCGCACCTGCATCCGATCCAGGGGATCGAGCTGACGGCCGGGATCGACCTGGGCGGTCTCACCACCGGCGCGGCGCTGCTGACCGCGCTGCGCGCCGAGGCCGATCGTGCGCTCGCCGAAGATGCCGACCCGTGGGTGCGCGGCTGGAACCTCGACTACGACGTGTTCCACGAGCTGCCCATGACGGCGGAGGCGATCCAGGATGCGGTGCGCGGACTCCCCGCGCTGTTGATCGTGTTCGACGGCCACACCGCCCTCGCCAGTCGTGCCGGACTCGAGCGTGCGGGCATCACCCGCGCACGCGAGTTCGAGGACTCGTCCTGCGTCGTCGTCGATGCCGACGGCCGCCCGACCGGGGAACTGCGCGAGCTCGGCGCCTATGAGCCCGTGCGACTGAGCGCCCCGGCACTGACCCGCGATCAGACCCTGGCGGTCGGCCATGATCTGCTGCGCGGCCTGCGCGACTCCGGCCTCACCGGCGGCACGATCATGGACGGCGGCTTCGCCACGCTCGCACTGCTCGACGCCCTGGAGCAGGGGCCGGGGCTGCCGATCCGCATCGTCTCGGCCATCGACCACGAGCCCGGCTTCGACGAGGATCGGACCGCCGCGAACCTCGCGATGCGCGACCGCCGTGGTGACCGGTGGCGCGGGGGCGTGGTCAAGCTGTACGCCGACGGCGTGGTCGAGACCGGCACCGCCTGGCTGCACGAACCGGATGCGGCCGGGGCAGGTCTGGAGCCGTTCTGGAAGGATGCGGCCGCCTATGCCCGCACCGTGCGCAGATACGCCGAGGCCGGATTCCAGGTGGCGACGCACGCGATCGGCGACCGGGCCGTCGGGGAAGTCGTCGACGCCTATCTCGCGGCCGGGGTGCGCAGCGCCGCAGGAGCTCCGCACCGCATCGAGCACCTCGAGACCACGACCGACCGCGACGTGGCCCGTATCGCCGCAGCCGGGATCACCGCCTCGATGCAGCCCCTGCACATGCAGTGGCGCAAGGCCGACGGCTCGGATGACTGGTCGAGCAGGCTCGGGCCCGTGCGTGCGGCTCGCGCCTGGCGCGTGCGCGACTACTGGGAGGCCGGGGCGCCCCTCGCCCTCGGGTCGGACTGGCCCATCGCGCAGAACGATGCCCGCATCGGCCTCGCGTGGTCGATGCTGCGCCGCCGCCCGGGCGACCCCGACGCCCCGGTCTTCGAGCCCGACCAGGTGCTCACCCCGTACCAGGCGCTGCACGGATACACCGTCGGCGCCGCCCGGGCCCAGGGAGATGCCGACCTCGGCTGCATCGCCCCCGGGTTCCGGGCCGACTACGCCGTGTGGGCGGAGAACCCGCTGCACGTCTCCCCGGACGACCTCCCCGACCTCCCCGTGCAGGGGACCGTCGTCGGTGGCACCGAGCCCTGACCCCGGGCTCGACCGCACCCTCCCGCACCTTCCCGCGCTCTCCCTTCGGATTCGTACCCCCCTTCACACTGAGGTGACTCCCATGCCTGAATTCGGCGCTCTCGCGCTCCTCCCGATCGTGGTGATCCTGATCGTCGCGGTCGCCACCAGACGCACCCTCTTCGCCCTGTTCTGCGGCACCGTCGCCGGAGCACTGATCCTCGGCGGCTGGGGCG
Source organism: Microbacterium sp. K27 (assembly GCF_004794435.1). Lineage (NCBI taxonomy): Bacteria > Bacillati > Actinomycetota > Actinomycetes > Micrococcales > Microbacteriaceae > Microbacterium > Microbacterium sp. K27. The sequence continues at coordinate 6,223 of NZ_SSDK01000015.1, read as the reverse complement.
GCTTCGACGTCTGGGTCGAATACACCGGAAAAGCCCTCTCCAACGAGACGGCGCAGTGGCTGCTGCTGATCGTCGCGCTGTTCGGCATCCTGATGATGCTGTTCGAGAAGTCCGGCATGGTGACCGACTTCGCGAACTGGGCCGAGCGGTTCGTCACCTCCCGCCGCAAGTCGATGGTGCTGACCTTCCTGTTGTCGGTCGTGCTGTTCGTCGACGACTACCTGAACGTGCTCACCACGGGCACGTCGATGAAGCAGGTCACCGACCGCTACCGGGTGCCGCGCACGCAGCTCGGCGCGATCATGAAGATGACGGCCGCGCCGATCGCCGTCCTGATCCCGGTCTCGACGTGGGCGCTGTTCTTCTCCGGACTGTTCGAGGCGCAGGGGGTCACGGTCGGAGGCACCGGGTTCGGTGCCTACCTGCAGGCGATCCCCTTCATCTTCTTCGGCTGGGCGGCTCTCGCCGTCGCGCTTCTCATGAGCATCGGCTGGCTTCCGAAGCTCGGCGCGATCAAGCGTGACGCGATCCGGGCGGAGCGGGACGGCGACGTCTTCCCCGTCGGCACCACCGACGACGAGCGACGGGCCGAAGGCGCGGCGCTCCTGGCCGAGCTGAAGGCCGACGACCCCGACGGCTCGACCGCGCAGCGTGTCGCGACGGCGCTCGCGACCTCGACCGAGACCGACCGCAAGCCGCAGCCGTGGGGCTTCCTGATCGCCATGGCGGTGCTCGTCGGAGTGACGATCGCGACGAACGCCAACGTCGTCGCCGGCACCGCCGCGTCTCTCGCCGTGACGATCGTGATCGTGCTCGTGCAGCGCCGACTCCGCATCCGTGGGGTGCTGGATGCCGCGCTCGAGGGCATCGAGAGCATGCTGTTCGTGATGATCCTGACGGTCCTCGCGTTCATGGTGCAGGAGATGAACATCACCCTGCAGCTGGCCGAGTTCGTGATCCAGGTCACCGAGCCCGTGCTCACCCCGGCGCTGCTGCCGGCGATCGTGTTCGCGGTGTGCGGCATCTATGCGTACGCGACCGGGTCGTTCTGGGATCTCGCCGCGGTGATCACCCCGGTCGTGCTCCCGCTGGCGCTCGCGCTCGGTGCCGATCCGATCCTCGCGGGCGCCGCGGTGTTCTCCGGGGCGGCGTTGGGCAGCACCACCTGCCTCTACGGCGACGGCATCATCCTCGCGTCGAGATCGATCGGCATCAAGCCGATCAACCTCATGCTCGCGATCCTGCCCTACGCGGGCATCGCCGCGGGGTTGTCGTTCGTGCTCTACCTCGTGACGGGTTTCGTCACGACGTAGACGGGGCGAATCGGTTCGCGATGGTGACGAGTCAGTTCGCGACGGCGACGAGGATGCCGAACGCGGCCTGGCCGGCGAAGAACAGCACGAGGAATCCGAGGAGGGCGGCGGCCAGCGAGAGTCGGCCGTCGAACCCCTCGACCTCGGCCATGCCGATCTTGCGGGCCCGGAAGGCCAGTACGAGCGTGGCGACTCCCAAGGCGAGCTGCACCCACGGACTGCCGAACCCGATGACCGTCGGGAACGCGATCAGCAGGCCGCCGATGACGCCGGTCGCGAAGCCGATCCAGGTGAGGATGCGGACGTTGCGACGGGCGTTCTCGGCAGACATGCTTCGAGCCTATCCGGGCTCACGCTCCCGTCAGCACCAGCCAGAGCAGGGCGCCGTTGAGCGCGATCAGCAACACGGAGGCTATGACCCCCGCAGCCGTCGTCCATCGCCGGTTGACCCAGGCCCCCAGGGTGCGTCGTTGCGCGGTGAGCACGACCAGGGGGATCAGCGCGAACGGGATGCCGAAGGAGAGCACCACCTGGCTGAGGACCAGCGCGAGGGTGGGGTCGAAGCCGATGCCGAGGATCACGAGCGCGGGGATCAGCGTCACGAGGCGCCGGGCGAGCAGCGGGATGCGCACATGCAGCAGTCCGTGCATGATCTCCGCCCCCGCGTAAGCGCCCACCGAGGTCGATGCCAGTCCCGAGGCGAGCAGTCCCACGGCGAAGAACGTCGCCACCACCGGTCCGAGTCCGGCGGCGAGAGCGGCATGTGCGCCCTCCAGCGAGTCGGTGCCCTCGACGCCGGCGAGGTTCGCGGCGGCGAGCAGCAGGATACAGAGGTTGACGGATCCCGCGATCACCATGGCGATGGAGACATCCCATCGGGTGGCGGTGAGCAGTCGGCGGATGCGCGAGGTCTCGGTGCGCACCGCCTCGTCGCCGGCGTGAGAGGTCGAGGCGCCGAAGCGATCGCGGGCGAGTGAGGAGTGCGCGTAGATCGCATGCGGCATGATCGTCGCGCCGAGGATCGACGCGGCCAGCAGGACCGAGCCCGTGTCCTCGAAACGGGGGACCATCCCGCCGATGACCCCCGCCGGGTCCGGCGGGGCGACGAACACTCCCGCGACGAATCCGATCGTGATGATCGCCATGAGGCCGATGATCACGAACTCGAACGGACGGGCACCGCGCCGGCTCTGCACCGTGAGCAGGATCATCGAGACGGCACCCGTGATCAGGCCGCCGAGCAGCAGCGGCACGTCGAACAGGAGGTTCAGGGCGACCGCGCCGCCGATGACCTCGGCCAGGTCGGTGGCCATCGCGACGAGCTCGGCCTGCAGCCAGTATGCGCGGCGTGCCCATGGACGCTTCAGCCGCGCCCCCAGCACCTCGGGAAGGCTCTGCCCGGTGACGACGCCCAGCTTCGCTGAGAGGTACTGGATCAGCCACGCCATCACGTTGCCGGCGAGCACGACCCACACCAGCAGGTATCCGTACTGGGCTCCTGCGGTCATGTTGCTGGCGACGTTGCCGGGGTCGAGGTAGGCGACGCCCGCCACGAGGGCGGGGCCCAGCAACCACAGGCTGCGAGGGGCGCGGGCGGGGGGCGTGGCAGCAGTCGTCATCGGGACAGGGGAATTTTTAGGCACACCGAAACCGTAGCGTATTTTTCGGTGTACCTAAATATTCTTCGAATCGCGTGAATCGCTGCATACGCGCCCGGAGGGAGCCTGTTGCGCGATTCGAACGGGGATCCGAGGGCGATAGCCTGGCGGGATGGAAGACGCCGGGCCGGACAGCACGCTCCCCGATGCCCCCGCCGACGCGGTGAGGACCGGGTCGATCGCTCAACCCGGCTACGGCGTCGGGCCCTGGCCCGGCGGCGAGGAGGCCTGGCCCGAAGGTGCGGAGTACGACCGGGAGCTGTTGGCCACCGGCGACACCCGCAACGTGATCGACCGCTACCGCTACTGGCGCATGGACGCGATCGTCGCCGACCTCGACACCCAGCGACACCCGTTCCACGTCGCGATCGAGAACTGGCAGCACGACATGAACATCGGGTCGATCGTGCGCAGCGCCAACGCGTTCCTCGCCGACACCGTGCACATCATCGGCCGCCGCCGCTGGAACAAGCGCGGGGCGATGGTCACCGACCGCTACCAGCACGTCGTGCATCACGAAGACGTCGACACGTTCGCCGCATGGGCCGCGGCCGAAGGGGTTCCGATCATCGCGGTCGACAACGTCGACGGCGCAGTGCCCGTCGACAGGGCCGACCTGCCGCAGCGTTGCGTGCTGCTGTTCGGCCAGGAGGGCCCGGGGCTCTCCGCCGAAGCGCTCGCCGCCGCTTCCGCCCACATCGAGATCACGCAGTACGGCTCGACGCGCTCGATCAACGCCAGTGCCGCGGCCGCCGTGATCATGTACGAGTGGTGCCGGAGATACGCGGCCTGACCCTCGCCATCTCGACAGTGCCCGGCGTCACCCGCGGTCGATGCCGAAGAGATGACGGTAGATCGCGTTCACGTCGCGATCGAGGTGATCCATGCGCTCATGCACCGTCCGGATCTCCGTGCGCACGCCGGCGAACTCGCTGCCCGTCTCCGTGCGTACGCTCGCGAACTCGTTCCGGAACTCTGTCCGCACGCTCGCGAACTCGTTTCCCATCTCTGTCCGTACGCTCGCGAACTCGTTTCGCATCTCGGTCCGCACGCTCGCGAACTCGTTCCGCATCTCCGTGCGCACGCCGTCGAACCCGTTCTGCATCGTGCGCAGGAACATCGTCGAGATCAGTGTGATGGTGCCGAACATCCCCGCGGCGAAGACGCCGATCAGTGTCCAGACCTGTGGTTCGGTCATCCCCAGCATCCCTTCAGTGTCCCCCGATCATCGTCGAGGGCGCCAGGGGCAGGCGACGTAGTATTCCGCGGATTCCAGCGGTTGTGAAGAAGTCGCGATCGTCGATGTCCGTGCAGGAACAGCCGGACGCGGCGGCGGCGTCAGACAGTGGCCGAAAGCCAGCGACCGGACCGCACCCGCCACCCCAGGGTGCCGAGGCGTGCGAGCAGGTAGACGCCGAAGAAGGCGACCGCGAGCCAGACGAGACCGGCGGTGCCATCGACCCCGGTGGCGGCGACGATCCAGAGCGCGGGCAGGAACGGCACCAGGTTCAGACCACCGGCGATCGCCAGGTATCGGGCGTCGTTCGCGCCCATCAGCACGCCGTCGAGCACGAAGACGACGCCGGCGATCGGCTGGGCCACGGCGAGCACGAGCAGTGCCGGCTGCACGAGCGCTGCGATCTCCGCCGATCCGGTGAAGACGATGCCGAGCACGCCCGAGAGCGCGGCGATCAGCCCGCCGACGGCCACGCCGAACCAGGCGCCCCACGCGACGGTGCGGGCCAGCACACGGTGCACCTGCTGCTCGTCCCCGGCTCCGAGCTCCTTGCCGATGAGGGCCTGGGCCGCGATCGCGAGTGCATCGAGGGCGAAGGCGGCCGCGGAGAAGATCGTGAAGACGATCTGCCACCCGGCCAGCTCGTCGGTGCCGATGCCGGTGGCGACGCCGACGGTCGCGAGCAGTGCGACGCGCAGGCTCACGGTGCGCAGGAACAGCCAGCCGCCCGACGTCGCGGTGTTGCGCATGCCTGCGCCCTGTGCGCGCAGCGAGGCGCTGTGCCGGGTGGCGAGGCGGCGCACCACCAGCACGTAGGCGGCGACCATTCCCCACTGCGCGGTCACGGTGCCCGCCGCAGAACCCGCGATGCCCCAGCCGAGTCCGTAGATGAACAGCCAGTTGAGCAGGGCGTTGGCCCCGAATCCGAGCCCCGCGATCCACAGCGGCGTCATCGTGTCCTGCATGCCGCGCAGCAGACCGGTCGCGGCGAACACGATGAGCATCGCCGGCAAGCCCCACATCGAGATCACGAGGTACTCGTTCGCCTGCGCGGAAACGGCTTCGCTCGCCCCGAACAGCGAGACCAACCAGGGGGAGGACACGGCGCCGATCACCGCGAGCACGGCGCCGAGCCCGAGCGCCAGCCACATGCCGTTGACGCCGACGGAGACGGCCTCGCCGGGCTGTCCCGCCCCGAAGCGGCGAGCGACCGCCGGGGTCGTCGAGTAGGCCAGGAACACCATCAGTCCGACGATCGTCTGGAGTACAGCCCCCGCGATGCCGAGCCCGGCGAGCGGAGTGGTCCCGAGATGCCCGACGAGCGCGGCATCCACGATCAGGAAGGCGGGCTCCGCGATCAGTGCGCCGAGCGCGGGGACGGCGAGCCGCAGGATCTCTCGATTGAGGGAGGCGCGCGCGGTCATCCTCCGAGCCTATGACCTGGGGCCGACCTCACCGGCTGCGGCCCCGATCCGGGCGGTGGCGGTCGTCGTAGGGTGGAGGGGAGCTCGGATGCCACGGAGGTGCATCATGACGGATCCCAGAGAAGCGGCCGCACGATATCTCGCGAGCAGACAGCACGGCGAGAGCGTGGACGGCGACGAGGAGTCGGGCACGCCGCTCGGGATCGCCGCGGCGGTCGATCGTGCCGCATTCATCGAGACGGCCATCCAGGTGGCGATCCGCCGGGGGGAGTTCGACGACCTTCCCGGTGCGGGCAAGCCTCTCGAAGGACTCGGCACCCATCACGACCCGGATTGGTGGATCCGTCGCAAGATCGAGACCGAGAACCTCACCGGTCTCGGTCCGCCGGCGATCCTGCTGCGCACCGAGGATCGGGAGCTGGACGATCAGCTCGACCTGCTGGGGCGCGAGTCCGATGTGCGCGACGTCCTCGAGGACTTCAATCGGCGAGTGCGGGAAGCGCGCCGCCAGCTGCAGGGCGGCCCGCCCGTGGTCACATCGCCGCGTGACGTCGACGCCGAGGTGGCCGCCTGGGCCGCGCGTCGGGCGGC
>NZ_SSDK01000014.1:0-20419 GCF_004794435.1 Microbacterium sp. K27 | reverse complement strand
TGACCCTGAAGGATGCCGCGGCATCTCCTGGCACCTACGGGATCTACACGTATGCCGCCGGTGGCGTGGTCAACGCCGACCAGGAGCGCAGCGTCGCCCTGAACTACGGCGACACCTCGGTCATCACCTCCACGGTGAAGTCCGCGAGCATGAAGGACGGCCTGACCATCACCGCTGCGGCTTCGAAGCTCGGTGCGATCACCGGTGCCTACGTCGCTGTGATCGAGAAGGGCGCCGAAGGGAGCGTCACCGCAGGCGGCGGGTTCCTCGCGATGCAGTACGTGCAGAAGATCACGGGCGGCACGTTCACGGTGGACCTGACGGCCGCGGCCGACAAGCTCGACCGCACGAAGGCGTATGAGGTGATCGTCTGGAAGCAGCACTCGATGCCCGATGCGAACACGATCTACGCTCGCAGCGCCATCACAGTCAGTGACGAGCAGTGGGACGCGCTCTTCCCGGCGGGGCCGACTGTGGGCACGACGGTCAAGGTTGCGACCGCGAAGGACGGCCTGACCGTCGCAGCAGCGGCCACCAATCTCGGCGAGATCCCTGGAGCCTATGTCGCCCTGATCGAAGCCGGCACCGAGGGCAACGTGAGTGCCGATGGTGGGTTCCTCGCGATGCAGTACGTGCAGAAGGTCACGTTCGGCGCCTTCGCGGTCGATCTCACGACCGCGGCGAAGAACCTCGACCGCACGAAGTCGTATGAGGTCATCGTGTGGAAGCAGCATTCGATGCCCGATGCGAGCACGATCTACGCCCGCTCGACCGTGACGATCACCCCGCAGCAGTGGGACGACCTGTTCGGTGTGACGGTGCCGGAGAAGCCCGTCACCCCGACGACTCCGCCCACGAACGTCCCTGGCGGATCACTCCGCTGGGCGATCTCGTCGTCGTTCACGAACTACATCACGGGTGACATCGCGAAGGGCTCCATCGCGGTCTCCGACGGCGCGACCCGTTCGGGCGGGCAGTTCCAGTTCGGTCAGACCGTCGGCGGCGACTTCGACGTGAACACCGGCCTCGGCAGCGTCGTCTATCGCGGCTCGGTGCGCTTCACCGGTCACCAGGGCGTGCTCGATGTGACCGTGTCGAACCCGCAGATCCGCATCACCTCGGCATCGGCGGCGACGCTGTACGTCACGAGCGGCGGCGCACAGGTGCCGTTCGCGACGCTCGATCTCTCCAACGCGGCGCGCATCGCGGCCAACGGCGCCGTGACCTACACGGCGGCGCCCGCGGCGCTGACGGATGCCGGTCGAGACCGCGTGCTCGCCGGCTACGGCACCGCGCTGAACCCGGTGACATTCACGATCGGCTCCGTCGCGGCGGCGCCGGCCGGTTCGAGCGGAACGGTTGCTGCCGCTGTCGTGAAGCCGAAGACCACCCTCCCTGCTGCCCCGCCGGAGACCGAGGGCATCCAGGCAGACGACGAGAACCTCGCAGCCCTCGGAGCGGGCCAGCCGGCCACGGTGTCGGCATCCGGGTTCCGCGCGAACGAGCAGGGCATCAAGGTCGTCGTGTACTCGACGCCCGTGCTGCTCGAGACGGTGACGGCCGACGCGAACGGCGTCGCGACCTGGTCGGGTTCGCTGCCGGCAAGCCTCGAGGACGGCGAGCACACCCTCACGTTCCAGGGCTCGGTGAACCGCGGTCTCGTGTTCACCCTGAACAGGGCGAACACCACGATCGGTGTGTGCACGGTCGAGGGCGCAACTCTCAAGTGGGGATACAAGGAGTCGTTCCGCACCTACATCGAGGGCATCGCGAAGGGCGGGTGGACGCTGACCGACGTGGCCTACCAGTACCCCGACTACGTGTGGGAGAACGGCACCGGATCGTTCGACGACAAGACCCTCGCGGGCCTCGTGACCTACGGCGGCAGCATCACCTTCACGGGTCACGACGGTGCGCTCAACACGACGCTCGGGAATGCGGCCGTCGAGCTCGCTGGGGACAAGGGCTACCTGGTCTTCGACGTGACCGGTACGACGCAGGGCGGCGAGAGCATCGACCAGAAGGGCGTTCGCCTCGCGGAGTTCGCGCTCGGCGACGCGGCGGTCGTCGACGGCGTGCTGACGCTCGACGCAGTCCCGACTACGCTGACCGAGGCCGGAGCATCCGCATTCGGCACCTACGCCGCAGGCGAGCAGCTCGACCCGGTCACCGCCGTGATCCCGGTGGGCGCGGCCTGCGGCGTCGCGGAGGAGAAGCCCGCCTCCGACTCCGAGGCCACCGCCGCGGTGACCACCGCGACCGAGCCCGCGGCATCAGACGGCGCCCCCGTGTGGCCGTGGATCGTGGGCGGCCTGATCGTCGTCGCCCTCGCGGCGACCGGTGGTGTGCTCATCGCCCGCCGCAACCGCACGGAAGAGACCGCGCAGACGACGACCGAGGTCTAGTCGAGACGCGATACGGACGGCCCTCCCCGCAGCGGACGCGGGGAAGGCCGTCCTTCCGCGACGCCCCGGGTACGCGACACGCGTCGGCGGTGGGACAATGGATGCATGGCCCCCACCGATTCCCACCAGACCGTCGAAGCGACCGTGCGCCGTGTGCCGCGGTACGGCGTGCTCATGGGCATCGGTGTCGTGGTCGGCGTGATCGCCGCCGGCATCCTCACCTGGACCGGCAGCTTCGACGAGTCGCAGGCCCTCGACGTCGTCTACCCGCCCGGTCAGGTGTTCGGCTTCCTGCTGCTGTGGACGGTGCCGATCGGCATCGCGCTCGGCGGTGTCACCGGTCTGATCCTGGAGCGCATCGCCCGCCGTCACGACCGCGTCGTCCGGGTCGACCGCGAAACCGTCGTCGACGAGGACTGACCCCTTCACCTGCCGCCGAGTGCACGGCGTACCGCCGAGTGCACGGCTTCTTCGCGCAGCTATCCCGTGCACTCGCAAGCAATCCGTGCACTCGCGGGGACGGTGGATCCCGGAAGCTGCGGGGGCTAGGCCAGCTCGGCGATCACCGGACGGATCGCGGCGTCGAACGCCACGACGTCGCGGCGCAGACCGTCGGTCACCGCCACCGTGAGCGCCCCGATCCACCAGATGCCGCGCTGCGAGAACGGCAGCACCTGCACGTTGAGCTCGAACGAGTGCGCGCGTCGGCCGACTTCGCGCTCGAACTCCGCGATCGCACTCGCATAGGCGCGATATGCGTCGCCGCCGGTGTGGCTCTTCATCGAACTCACGTAGCGGTCGTGCGCGGCACGCGCGTAGAGCAGAGCCGACGTCGCCTGCGGGGCGATGGCCGCTGTGAGCTCCTCCGCACCGTGGGCGGGCAGGGCGACCAGGGTGTCGAACCCGTCGATGAGCTCGAGTGGCACGTCGGAAGGATGCGCGCGCGGCTCGACCGTCATGTCCCAGTAGTCGCGCCACTGGGCCTCGATCGTGGGGGAGGCGTCGACGGCATCCGGCGCGCGGACGGCGAGTTCGCGGAGGCTCGGCAGGTCTTCCGGAACCCGGATGCCGAGGCGCTGCCGCAGCGCGAGCGCGACGAGCACGGGTACGCTCGCGTCTTCGCGGATGAGCCACTGCGGCTTGTCGGCCATGGCCCCATCGTAGGCGGCTCGGGGCTCCGGATCCGAGGTCCGACTTCGCGGAGAGTCGGACCGGCCGTGGGCGGTAGGCTGGAGACGTGGCTGCCTCCCCCACCAATCCCTATTCCGAAGCCGGCGTCGACACCGCTGCAGGTGATCTCGCCGTCGAGCTGATGAAGTCTTCCGTGCGCGCGACGCACGGTCCCGAAGTGCTCGGCGGTGTCGGCGGTTTCGCCGGCCTGTTCGATGCCAGCGCGCTGCGCGACTTCCGTCGCCCGCTGCTCGCGACCAGCACCGACGGCGTCGGCACGAAGGTCGCGATCGCGCAGGCGATCGACAAGCACGACACGATCGGGCAGGACCTGGTCGGCATGGTCGTCGACGACATCGTCGTGGTGGGCGCCAAGCCGCTCTTCATGACCGACTACATCGCGTGCGGCAAGGTCGTCCCGGAGCGGATCGCCGACATCGTCCGCGGCATCGCCCAGGCATGCTCGGCCACCGGCACCGCGCTGGTCGGCGGAGAGACCGCGGAGCACCCGGGCCTGCTCGGCCCCCGCGACTACGACGTGGCGGGAGCGGCGACCGGAGTGGTCGAGGCCGATGCGATCCTCGGCGCGGAACTCGTGCAGGACGGCGACGCGGTGATCGCGGTCGCCTCCAGCGGACTGCACTCCAACGGCTACTCCCTGGTTCGTCACATCGTGACCCGCGCGGGCATCGGCTACGGCGACAACGCCGCCGACTTCGGCACGACCTGGGGGGAAGCGCTCCTCGAGCCGACCCGCCTCTACACGCTGCCGCTGCTTCGTCTGATCGAGCAGCTCGGCGGCTCCACGGGAACCGGCGGCGTGCACGCCCTCAGCCACGTCACCGGCGGAGGCATCGCGGCGAACCTCGCGCGCGTGCTCCCGCAGGGCAGTTGGGTCGAGGTCGACCGCAGCAGCTGGTCGCCGAGCCCGGTCTTCCGCGTGCTCAGCGATATCGCCGGGTCCACGCTGGAGTCGGCGGAGGGCACCTGGAACCTCGGCATCGGCTTCCTCGCCGTGGTCGCCGCGGAGAAGAAGGATGCCGCGATCGCGGCGCTGAACGCCGAGGGCATGCCCTCGTGGCAGGTCGGGACCGTCGGCTTCGGGCCGCGTCCGGCCGGCGAGTTCGAACAGGGCGCCAAGGGTGTCGACGGTGGAGCAGTGCGCCTGGTCGGCGCCTACGCGGACGGAGCGAAGTAAGAGCCCATGTGCGGCATCGTCGGAATGGTGGGCTCTGCCCCGGTCAATCAGGACATCTACGACGCACTCCTGCTGCTGCAGCACCGCGGCCAGGATGCGACGGGAATCGCCACCGCCGAGGCGAACGGCGTGATGCACAACGCCAAGGCGCAGGGAATGGTCCGCGAGGCGTTCCGCACCCGCGACATGCGAGCCCTGCTCGGCAACGTGGGTCTCGGCCACGTGCGCTACGCCACCAAGGGCACGGCCTCGAACGAAGAGGAGATGCAGCCGTTCTACGTGAACGCGCCGTACGGCATCATCCTCATCCACAACGGGAACCTCACCAACACGCGTGAGCTCACGGCCGACATGGCCAAGCGCGATCGCCGCCACCTCAACTCCTCCAGCGACACCGAGCTGCTGCTCAACGTGCTCGCCGGCGAGCTGCAGAACACGACCTCGACCGTCGACCTCGACCCCGAGCGGGTGTTCGAGGCCGTGGCGCGCACGCACGAGCGCATCGAAGGCGCCTACGCCGTGATCGCCGTCATCGCCGGCTACGGTCTGCTCGCCTTCCGTGACCCGTTCGGCATCCGTCCGCTGATCCTGGGTCGTCGTCCCTCGACCGTCCCCGGCGCCGAGGGCAAGGACGAGTGGGTCGTCGCGAGCGAGTCGCTCGTGCTCGAGAACGGCGACTACGACGTCGTGCGCGAGGTCGAGCCGGGCGAGGCGATCTTCATCACCAACGACGGAGAGCTGTTCTCGAAGCAGTGCGCCACGGCCGCCACTCTCGCACCGTGCGCCTTCGAGTACGTCTACCTCGCCCGTCCCGACTCCGTCATGAACGGCATCTCGGTGTACGAGTCTCGTCTGCGCATGGGCGACCGGCTCGCCGACACGATCGCCAAGCACGTGCCGATGGACAAGATCGACGTGGTCATGCCGATCCCCGACTCGTCGCGCCCTGCGGCGATGGAGGTCGCCCGCAAGCTCGGCATCGAGTACCGCGAGGGCTTCTACAAGAACCGCTACGTCGGCCGCACCTTCATCATGCCGGGACAGGCGGTGCGCAAGAAGAGCGTGCGCCAGAAGCTCAACGCCATGTCGACCGAGTTCCAGGGCAAGAACGTGCTCCTGATCGACGACTCGATCGTGCGGGGCACCACCTCCAAGGAGATCATCCAGATGGCGCGCGATGCCGGCGCCGCCTCGGTGACCTTCGCTTCTGCTGCGCCTCCCGTGCGGCACCCGCACGTGTACGGCATCAACATGCCGTCGCGCCACGAGCTCATCGCGCACGGGCGCACGATCCCCGAGATCGCCGAGGAGCTCGGGTGCGATCACCTGGTCTACCAGGAGGTCGAAGACCTCAAGGCCGCGATCATCGAGGGCTCGGCGCTCACCGATCTCGACATGAGCTGCTTCGACGGCCGGTACGTGACCGGCACCGTCTCGGATGAATACCTGGCCTGGGTGGAGGGGTCACAGACCTCATGACGATGCCGAGTGCGCGACCGCTCTGGCAGGGTCGGGCTCTCGCACTCGTGGGGATCGTCCTGGTGGCGTTCTCGCTGCGCTCGGCGGTCGCCTCCCTGTCTCCGGTCATCGACCACGTCGCCGAGGACTTCCCGGTCTCGCCGGTCGTCGTCGGCCTCATCGGTGCCGCACCGCCGGTCTGCTTCGCGATCTTCGGTCTGCTCACGCCGCTGTTCGAGCGTCGATTCGGCCTGGAGCGGATGGCGGTCGCCGCGATCACGCTCATGGCTCTGGGCCTGCTGCTGCGCGGCCTCGCGTTCGATTCGACGACTCTGCTCGCGGCCACCGCGGTCGTGTTCGCGGGCGTCGGCTCGGGCAACGTGCTCCTCCCGCCGCTGGTGAAGAAGTACTTCCCGGATCGGCTCGGGGTGATGATGACCATCTACTCGACCACGATGGCGGTGTCGACGTTCCTGCCTCCGCTGGTCGCCGTGCCGGTGGCCGACTCTCTCGGCTGGCGGGTGTCGCTGGGGATGTGGGGCATCGTCGCGGGTATCGCGCTGGTGCCCTGGGTGGCACTGCTGCTGAAGAACGGCTCGCGGGCGGTCGAGCCGGTGAATCGCGATCCGGTGAAGAACGAGCTCCTGGCCCCCGACCCGACCGACGGCGTCGACGACGTGCAGGATGCGGTGGCCGTCGCGACCGGTCCGATCTCGACCACCCCTGCGAACCGCCGGTACTTCGCCCGGCTGTGGCGGCTTCCGCTCGCCTGGGCGCTCGCGATCGTCTTCGGGGCGTCGTCGACCATGGCGTACGTCTCGTTCGCATGGATGCCGACCATGCTCGTGGACATCGGTGACGTCACTCCGGCGACCGCGGGCTTCCTGCTCTCCCTCTTCGCGCTGATCGGTCTCCCGTGCTCGTTGCTCGTGCCGATCCTCGTCGTGCGCTTCCAGGCGACGCGCCCGCTCTTCTTCGTCGCGGTCGGCGGAGGGCTGGTGGGGCTCGCCGGCTTCCTGTTCGCGCCGACCGTGGCCCTGCCGCTGTGGGTGAGCATCTTCGGCCTCACAGCCATCATGTTCCCTCTGAGTCTGGTGCTGCTCAGCATCCGCGCCCGCACTCCGGAGAGCGCAGTGGCGCTGAGCGGCTTCGTGCAGAGCATCGGCTACGCCATCGCGGCGACTTTCCCCCTGCTGGTCGGACTGCTGCACGAGACGACCGCGGGCTGGCGGATTCCGCTGCTCGTCATCGCGGGTGTGCTGATCGTCGCGATCCCCGCCGGCATCGTTGCGGGGCGGCGCCGCACGGTCGAGGACGAGTGGGAGCACCGGCACGGTCGCTGGTGACACCGTGGGCCGGCGCCTGCGCGACGTCACTCGGCCATGCGTTCCCCGGCGGGGGAGAGCACCCACCAGATGCCGCCGACGCCCTGACCGTTGACGTCTCCTGCGGCGGCATCACCGGCGAAGTAGTAAAGCGGCCAGCCGTTGAGGGTCACCTGAGTGGAGCCGTCGGCCGTGGTGATGGTGCCGACTTCGCCGGTCACGCCTTCGACGGCCGGCGCGTCGCTCTCGACGGTCAGCGGCGGCCAGTTCGTCAGGCACTCGCCGGTGCACGAGCTCTTCCCCGAGCCCTGCGTGTCGTTGTCGAACATGTAGAGCGTCTTCCCGTCGGCGTCGACGACGATCTCGCCGAGATCCGAGTCCGCGGTCATCAGAGTGCCTGAGCCGGACGACGATCCCGAGGTGGGGGCGCTCGATCCGGAGGACTGGCCGTAGGCGCCGCCCGTGTCCTGCGCCCCACCGCCGGAGCTTCCGCCGGTCGACGTGCAGCCGGCGACGACGAACGTCATGAGCAGCGCCGCGACGGCCGCGGTCTTCGAGACTCTCGAGAGCATGGTGAACCTCCTGTGCAGGACCGCGGGTGCGGTCATGGGGTACACGAGAGGCGACGGGGAAAGGTTCAGGGTCCGTCGAGCGCCGATCGCATCAGCACGGTTCCGGAGTCGACGGCACGGATCTCGACGGCGGCGATGTCGGACGCCGGGAGTTCGGTGCCGGCGCTCAGGCGCGCCGTGGTTCCGGGGTGCGCGCGCCAGGTCGACAGCACGCTCTCGGTGCCGTCGTCGCTCACCACCACCAGCGCGTAGGCCCATCCATCCGCGGGCGCGTCGCCGTCGCTGCCATAGTCGCAGATCATGTCGAGTCGGGTTCCCCAGGCGACATCGGTGAGGCTGACGGATGCGGTCAGCGGCGCGTCTCGAAGCTGCTCGAGCGCGATCGTCGTCGACGGTGGACGCAGAGTAGAGATCACGGGCACCGCCACGGTGGCCACCACGATCGCGGCGGCTGCGGCGATGCCGACGATCCGCGCACGGCGACGGCGTCGGGCGCGCTCGGTGGCCAGGGACAGCACGCGCGCGCGGTGCTCCGGGGCCGGAGTCTCGACACCCGCTGCCTGCAGCAGCGATTCCGCCCGCTCGGGGGGTACCCGGGAGAGCAGGCCGGGGATCGGCGTGATCTCGGCGATGGCCGCGCGGCACTCGGCGCACTGCGAGAGGTGCGCCTCGTATTCGGCGCGATCGGCGGCGCTGAGAGCTCCGAGTACGTAGGCGGCATCCCCGTCGGCATAGCGCCCGTGGTCGGCGTTCATCGCGTCACTCCCTTCTCCTGCAGCCCGAGACGCAGCGCGCGCAGGCCGTAGTGCAGCCTCGACTTCACGGTTCCCTCCGGGATCGTCAGCTCGTCGGAGATCTCCGACACGGTGAGCCCTCGGTAGTACGCGCGGATCACGACCTCGCGATGCGCCTCGGAGAGGGCCGAGAGCGCCTCTTCGATGAGGATCGCATCGAAGATGGCGTCTGTCGCGTCTCGCATGGCGGAGTCCGGGGGTTCATCCGTCGTGATCTCCCGGCGGTGGTGGGCGCTGCGCACCTCGTCCACGACCAGGTGTCGGGCGACCGTGTACATCCAGGATCGTGTCGATTCCGGATCGTCGGCGAGGATCCGCGGAGTGCGCCAGGCGCGCAGCAGCGTCTCCTGGACCACGTCGTCGGCACCCGCTCGATCCCCGGTGAGGTGCACGACATAGCGCCAGATCGGTGCCGCATGCGCGTCGTAGAGCGCGCCGAGACGCGCCGCATCATCCTTCGGCATCCGCCACCTCCTTCGGTCCTCTCCGAAGACACGAGACAGCCGGGCGAGAAGTTCATCTGAACCTCGCGCGATGTCATCCCGTGTCCTGAGTATGGACCTCTTCGAGATCGACGGCCTCCCGCTGCATCCGCTCATCGTCCACGCGGTGGTCATCCTCGTGCCGCTCACGGCGCTGGCACTGATCCTCGGCGCCTTCCTGCCCGCCGCGCGCAAGAGGCTCGGCGTCGTCACACCGATCGCCGCGCTGGTCGTGCTGGTGCTCGTGCCCATCACGATGCTCGCGGGTGAGGCGTTGGCGCAGCAGGTGGGACCGGTGCCGGCCGTCGTCCATCATGCGGCTCTCGGCGGGCTCCTGTGGCCATGGGCGCTGGCGATGTTCGTCGTCGCCGCGGTGCAGTGGTGCTGGTGCCGCTTCACCGAGGGGCCTCGCAGGACAGCGCGCATGATTCTGGCCGCATTGGCCGTGGTGAGCGGCGCAGGGAGCACGGTCATGGTCGTGCTCATCGGCGAGGCCGGCGCCCGGGCGGTGTGGGGCGGGTGAGAACAGCTTCTGTCGACGTCGGAGGGGCGGCGGTGACGTCGTCTGTCGTGTCTTCGGTCACGTCGGGAATCCGGCTGTATCGATATGTCCCCACGCTCTTCAGCTGGGTCAGTGCCTGGACCAACGCGCGTAGCTCTCTCAGTGGGACTGCCCTCATCGAGATCTCTCGTGTGCCTCTGTCGGCGACGGTGACCTTCATCGTGTTCGCAGGGAGCCATCGGCCCACGGGGCTGACGACGGATTCGTAGTGAAGGATCGAAGAAGCTCGGAAGAGAAGCCGCCTACGGAACAGGATTCCTCGATGGATCTCCACGACCCCGTCGGGTGAGAGGAAGAACCGGGACGGTGCGCGCACGCTCCACAACGCGATGACGATGATCAGAGCTGTCCCTGCTACCACCGACCACGCCGCTCCGATCAACGACTGGACGATGATGATCGCCCCGATCCAGATCGCACCGATGGCGATCACGCCGAAGAGCCTCGACCGCGCGATGAGTGTGCCCTGCCGATGATTCGGGAAGACACTCTGAATCGCTGAAGTCGCTTCTCGGGCCGTGGCATGAGGAGACAAGAAGTTCTGTGGGTCTCCCTCACCCGATCCGCCCGACACGCGCACGATGCTGCGATGAGCCAGACGAAACAGAACGGGCTGCTGCAGATCGAGCAGGGTGATGTCAGCGCAATCGATCGTGCGCGTCCTGGTCGACAGCAGTCCCTGTCGGGTCTCGATCAGTTCCGCCGTCCGCCGGATCCGGAAGTTCGACATCTCCACCATCCTGGAGATGACCCCTGTCGCGATCGCCAGCGCACACGTGCCTGCCAGGGCGACCACCATCATCGCGACCGGCAACCGGATCAGTCGTTCCCAGAGAAAGAGGGAAGTCTGAATGATGTCGCGTTCCAAGAACTGCGAGAGCAATCCGATCGCGGCGATGGCGAGGGGGAAGATGACGTACCACCGCGAATGCGTGAAGGCGTACAGCCAGATCTCGGCGCCCGTGAACTCCTCCGTGTCGTCGAAGAAGTCGACATCGCGGGCGCCCGCCTCGCGGGAGCTTTCGATATGGGTGCGGAGTTCTGCGATCGCCGCAGGGGTGAGTGCTCTGAAATGGATGTCGTTCGCCTGCCCGGTACCGTGGGCGACTCGGAGTTCGGATCGCCCGAACAGGCGCAGAAGCCAGGGGGTTTCGACATAGACGCCCCGCACACTCGACCAGGGCACCTGCAGCGAACTCGAGCTGACATAACCTGACCGGTACGTGAGCTCGGATTCGAGGGGCTGATACGTCGTGCTCCGCCACTCGGCAACCGCGAAGACGAGTCGCACGACGAACCCGACGAGCAGGATCAGATACACCACGAGTGGCACGGGCTTGCCGACCAGTGCGCTGATGAGAAGGGAGACTGCGGTGCCGACGATGCCACCGAGGAGGGCGCGAACACCGACGATCGCGATCATGACGCGGCTGTTCCTTCTAACCATGAGCATCGGGAGCATGGGCCGATCGGACTTCGCGTTGCAGATCGATGAAGGCGTCGTCGGTGACACCGTCGATGTCGACGTACGTTCCGGGAACCCGCAATCGGACCTTCACGAGCCCGACGGACCGCATGATCGGTCCCTGGCGCCGCTCGACGATCAGGATCTGCTGCATCGGCAAGAAGTTCTCTCGCTGGAAGACGACGCCCTCCGAGGTATGGATCCCGTCAGATGAGACGGAGTATCGAAAGCTCCGCACAGCAGCCGGCGTCAGCCAGGTGAGCTCGATGAGCGCGACGACTACGGCGAGTCCGAGGACCGCGAAGACGATGGGGATCCGCATCGCAGGGATGCCGAGCACGAGCCCGACTGCAGCGATGAGGAGTATCGCCCAGAGTATTGCGCTCCGCAGAACGGCGACGACCACGGCCTTCGGTGCCAGTTGCATCAATTCGCTTTCGGTCTCGCGATGAGTTCTGTCTCGCGATGAGGCGGGTGGGAGGAGGTCGCGGATGCGCCTGGCGCTACGCGGAGCGCGGCGGTGCGGTGGACGAGCGCACGATGAGCTGAGGGTCGGTGGAGGGCATCTCGCCGACCGCATCGTGTCCCTCGATCTGAGCGATCACCCGGAGCGCGGCCGCGCGGCCCATCGCCTCGAAGGGTTGGCGGACCGTGGTGAGCGCGGGGGAGGCGTAGGCGGCGAGGGCGATGTCGTCGACGCTCACCACCGAGACGTCGTCGGGAACGCTGCGACCGGCCTCGTGCAGCGCGCGGATCAGTCCGAACGCCATCTCGTCGCTGCTGACGAACACGGCCGTGGCCTCGGGGATGGCCGCGATCGTGCGACCGGCGCGGTAGCCCGACTCGGGCGTCCAGTCGGCGGGGATCAGCGGCGGGGGAACGATTCCGCGGTCGCGGAGCGTCTGTTCCCACGCCTCGCTGCGCTGCTGCGTCTCGGTCCAGTAGTCGTCACCGGAGACGTGCCAGACGGTCTTGTGCCCGAGATCGAGCAGGTGCTCGACGGCGAGACGCGCGATCGCGCGCTGGTCGACGGCGAGCGGGGCGTCTTCGTCGAGAGAGGTGCGCTCGCTGCGGGTCGCGGGGGTGCGCTCTGTGCGCGCCCGCATGGCCGGACTCTCGAGCTCGACCGGCACCCCGAGGATGATGCCTTCCGCGCCCTGACGCTCCAGCCGGTCGAAGGCCTCCAGGAACGCCTCGGCCGACGCATGGTCGGCGACGGCCGCCGTCGAGACGGTGTATCCGTTCGCCGCAGCCGCCTGCTGGATGCCGACACCGAGGGCCGCTGACGAGTATCGGTCGGTCGAGACGACGATCACACCGAGCACACGGGTGCGGCCGGAGGCGAGGGATGCGGCGGCGGCGTGCACGCGATAGCCGAGCTCTTCGACCGCTGCGAGCACGCGCCTGGCGGTGTCGGGGCGCACGTTGTCCTGCCCGGACATGACGCGCGACACGGTCTGCGTGGAGACTCCGGCGAGCTGGGCGACATCGACCTGGCTGGGGGCGCGGTCGTCTCTCGGGCGACGAGGTGACATGTGCTCAATGGTAGCGATCAATCGGCGTGAATCCAGGAGGCGGCGAGTCGTGTGATGCGATAATGTGAACGCAAACACTCGTGCTTGGAGCGCTATGTCTGACCTTCTCGCCTCGGCTCTCGACGACTCTTCCGTCGCCGTCGACGCCCCGGCCGCCGCGTCGCCGATCGGCGCGCCCACCATGACCTGGCGCGACGGGGAGATTCTCCGCGACGGCGCCGCCCACCGCATCCTGGCGGGCTCGATCCACTACTTCCGCGTCCATCCCGACCAGTGGGAGGACCGCCTCCGTCGACTCGCCGCGATGGGCGCGAACACGGTCGACACGTATGTCGCCTGGAACTTCCATGAGCGCGTCGAGGGGGATGCGCGCTTCGACGGCTGGCGCGACATCGAGCGCTTCATCCGCCTCGCCGGAGACGTCGGACTCGATGTCTTCCTCCGCCCCAGTCCCTACATCTGCGCCGAGTGGTCCAACGGCGGCATCCCGTTCTGGCTGTCGGGGCGGGTCGCGGCGCTGCGCACCAGCGACGCCGGCTTCCTCGCGGCGGTCGATGCGTGGTACGACGCGCTGATCCCCCGCCTCGTTCCGCTGCAGGCGTCGCACGGCGGACCGATCGTCGCGATCCAGATCGAGAACGAGTACGGCTCGTTCGGCAGCGATTCCGCCTACCTCGCACACCTGCGCGATGGGCTCCGTCGCCGCGGGATGGTCGAGATGCTCACGACCGCCGACGGCATCACCGGCGACATGATCGAGCACGGCAGTGTTCCGGGTGCGATGGCGACCTTCACCTTCGGTACCGGCGTCGCGCGGGCGGTCGAGCTGCGTCGCGAGGGTGATGCGCTCATGTGCAGCGAGCTGTGGGGCGGCTGGTTCGACCACTGGGGCGAACGGCACCACGTGCGCTCCGCCGCGAGCACCGGCGGCACGATCGCGGAGTTGCTGGCTGCGGGCGGATCCGTGAGCCTCTACATGGCGCACGGCGGCACGAACTTCGGCCTCTGGAACGGGGCGAACCATGACCAGGTGCTGCAGCCGACGGTCACCAGTTACGACTCGGATGCACCGATCGGTGAAGACGGCACGCTGAACGAGAAGTTCCATGCGCTGCGGTCGATGTTCGCGCCGTTCCATGCGGGTGAGCTCCCTCCGATCCCCGCCGATCCGCAGCGGCAGAGCGCCGCGACCGCACCGCTCGAACCACGGGTTTCGCTGGGGGAGCTGATCGCGACTCTCCCCGTGACCGGCGACGTCTCGCCGCGACCGCGCACGTTCGAAGAGCTCGGTGCTGAAGACGGTCTGGTCGCGTATCAGGCGGACGTGTCTTTTCCCGCCGAGGCCGTGCTCACGATCGACGGACTGCATGACCGTGCCGTGGTGTCCCTCGACGGGCTGCGGCTCGGCGTGCTCGAGCGCGATGGCGAGACGTCTCTTCCCCTACCGCGCGAAGGTGGCGCCGGCCGGCTCGTCATCGTCGTCGAGAGCCTGGGTCGCATCAACTACGGCCCCTACACCGGCGAGGGCAAGGGCATCATGCGCGGCGTGATGATCGGTCGCCGACTGGTCAACGGGTGGACGCATCGACTGATCCCGCACGACGCTCCTGCGGCGACCTCCCCTTCCGCCGACCCCGCCGCCGACGGGGTCGCCGTGGCCTCGTTCGACATCGCCGAACCGCTCGACGCCTGGCTCGCCTTTCCCGACGGCTCGAAGGGCATGGTCTGGTTGAACGGATTCCTCCTCGGCCGGTACTGGAAGATCGGACCGCAGGAGACGCTGTACGCACCGGCACCGCTGTGGCGGACGGGCCGCAACGAGATCGTGGTGCTCGACACCGACGGACTCGGCGCGACGGTCGAGATCCGCGAGCAGCCCTCCTACGGCGAGACCGAGGAGTTCATCGGCTCCTGACCGCTCTGCTGCTGCTCCGAGACCCATCCTCCGCGCCGAGACCCATCGTCTCAGGCGGCTGTGAGGGTGGGTCTCGGCGCGGAGCGTGGGTTTCGCTGCCGCAGCACTTCGAGACATGTTTGCGCTCGCCTGGCAAAAGAGCCTTGATATAGGGGACCGCGTCCGCTTACAGTGATAGCGCAAACATCGATGTGATCGTCGATGAACACTTGCGGCGCACCGGGGCGTCCCTCCTCCCGACGTCGCTCCGATCGAGAGGCAAGACGTGTCGAAACCTTCCCGACCGCCCCGCGCCGCCGTCGCTCTCAGCTCCGTGCTGGCGACCGCGCTCGCAATCGGCGGTGTGCTCACCCCGGCGACGGCCGCGCAGGCCGCCGACCTCGTTCCGGTGCCCAAGACCGACTACCGCCTGCACGCGGTCTCGAGCGAGTCGGACCCCTATCCGGCGCCGCCGTCGCTCGACGGCACCGCGCTGGGTGCGTTCGACGGCGACTTCGCGACGCAGTGGACATCACGGTATGCCGCGAATGCCCCGTTCCCGCACTGGATCGTCGTCGACCTGCAGCGCTCGCTCTCGGTGAAGGCCCTCGACTACTCGGTCAAGAAGGGTCAGGGCGTCGCCGCCAAGACGGTGGAGGTCTATGTGACCGATGACCCGGACGTGGCGCGCAACTCTCCGGCCGACGGCGGATGGGGAGCGGCCTCGGCAACGGCGACGCTGCACGCACCGACGGCGAACGACGAGAAGCAGCGCATCACCCTGGATTCCGCCAAGGACGGCCGCTACGTGGCGTTGCTCGTGATCGACGCGCAGGGCACCACCGGGGGAGGCGCGGGCGAGATCGAGGTCCTCTCCGACGAGCCGCTGCCTCCGATCGTCACCGAACCCGAGACGCCCGACACCGACGAGACCGTCGAGATCGCCGCCGGCGGTACGACGGCCATCGTGTCGACCGAGTTCCCCCGCATCACCGGATACCGGGTGGGCGGGGAGAGCATCGCCGGCCAGCGCAGCTCCGCGAAGACCTGGTCGGTGAACGGCACCACCTACCCGTCGGAGACCACCTCGACATCCTCGGCGACCGGGGTCGACTACGTGTCGACGCTCACCGGCACCGACGTGACCGTGCGCAGCAGCATCCGCGTCGCGAAGGACGGGACCGTCGGGTTCGAGGTCACCGCTGTCGAAGGCGGGGCCACCGTGACCACGCTCGGACTCCCGGACAACGCGTTCCTCTCCGTGAGCGCCGCGGATGCCGGTGCTGCGCTCGACCGCACCGTGATCAGCCCCGACAGCACGAAGAACGCCGACGAGCACATCGCGGTCAACGCCTCGACGGCCACCGGCCAGAAGGGGGCGGCCTTCGCCTTCCTGGGCAACGGCGCGCTCGTTGGCAGTGTCATCACCAACGCGACGACGCAGGCATCCGGCGGCACAGCATCCTGGAACACGCGCCTGACCACGCGCGTGACCGAGACGGCGGGACGCACCGCCGAGATCGGATCCAGCGCCTGGCTGATCCACCCGACCACCGCCGTCGACAGCCGCGTGACCACCTACGCGCTGCCGAAGGTCACGGTGCTCCTCGCCGCCGACCGCAACGGTGACGCGGCGGTCGACTGGCAGGACGCCGCGATCCGCTACCGCGAGGTCGACACCCCGCGTCTCGGTGCCGACCGAGTCGCAGAGCGCGTCGTCAGTAGGATCCCGTTCAACTTCGCCTCCAGCGCGACGAACTACTTCGACCTCACCCTCGACAACACCAAGCGCATCGCCAACCAGACCGACGGCCTCGGACAGTGGGTGCTCAACAAGGGCTACGGCAGCGAAGGCCATGACTCCGCGAACACCGACTACGGCGGGAACTACAACGAGCGCGCGGGTGGGCTGACCGACCTGAACAACCTCGTCGACGAGGGGGCGAAGCTCAACGCCGACATGAGCGTGCATGTCAACGCCACGGAGATGTATCCGCAGGCGAACGCGTTCGACTCCGCGATCATCGACGGAGCGGCGCCCTACAAGCCGGGCTGGAACTGGCTCGACCAGTCGTACTACATCAACCAGCAGGCTGACCTCGGCACGGGGCGCGTGCTCGACCGCTTCCAGCAGCTGCGCGACGAGGTCCCCGGCCTCAGCGGCGTCTACATCGACGTGTACTACTCCAACGGGTGGGTCGCCGAGGAGCTCGCGGACGAGCTGAACGGCATGGACCTCGAGGTCGCGACGGAGTGGGGCGACAAGTTCGTCGACAGCACGGTCTGGTCGCACTGGCCGAACGACCTCAGCTACGGGGGCGTGACCAACAAGGGCATCAACTCCACGATGGTGCGCTTCATCCAGAACGGGCAGGCCGACGTCTGGAACAACGACACCCTGCTCGGCCAGCAGCGTCTGATCGACGCCGAGGGATGGGTCGGCAACCGCAATTGGGACGGTTTCATCGACAACATCTGGACGCAGAGCCTGCCGACCAAGTTCCTGCAGCACTTCGACCTGTTGACCTACGAGGCCGGTACGGAGGCGACTCTGACCGATGGCGTGGCCGTGCGGATGGACGGCAGCACCAGGGTCGTCACCATGGACGGCGCGACGGTGCTGCGCGGCGACTCCTACCTGCTTCCGTGGCAGTCGCTGGCGTCGAACCAGGACGCCGGCTCGCCCGTCGATGCCGACAAG
The DNA here is from genome assembly GCF_004794435.1 of Microbacterium sp. K27. Classification (NCBI taxonomy): domain Bacteria; kingdom Bacillati; phylum Actinomycetota; class Actinomycetes; order Micrococcales; family Microbacteriaceae; genus Microbacterium; species Microbacterium sp. K27. The sequence continues at coordinate 2,858 of NZ_SSDK01000014.1, read as the reverse complement.
ATGTATTTCTACTCCGCATCCGGCGGCGAGAAGACCTTCGGTCTCACGGACGCGTTTCGGGGCAACGCCACCTTCGACGTCTTCGAACTCGGTGACCAGGGCCGCGTCAAGGTCGGTACGGCCACCGCGAACGGCGGTGAGTTGACGCTCAGCGGTGACAAGGGCACGGCCTACGTCGTGGTGCCGCAGGGCGGCGCACAGCGCGCGGCGGTCGAGTACCGCGATGCCGGTCTCGACGACCCGGGGTTCAACTCCGGTTCGCTCGAGGTGTGGAACCCCCAGGGCGATGTGACGATCGAACGTACCGACCTCGGCGGTGCGAAGAACGAGTCCCGCGGCGACAACATCGCCGTGTTCGGCCCCGGTGCCTCGTCGATCTCGCAGACCGTGACCGGGCTCACTCCCGGCCAGCGGTATGCGTTCTCGGCTCAGGTGCAGATCGATCCGACCGCGACCCGTGACGTGAGCGTCTCGGTCGACACCGGCTCCGGGGCGGTGACGCGCACGTGGAACCTCTCCCCGACGTACAACTACATGCGCGCCGACTCCAAGGCGGGCCAGTACTACCAGCGCGGCTCGACGTCGTTCCTCGCTCCGGCGTCCGGTGAGGTGAGGGTCTCGATCGGTGCCGTCGCCGGCGACGCGAAGGTGCGCATCGACAATGCCCGCGTCACCGCCGACACCACCGGCCCGTTCGCACCCGGCACGGTGTACTCGAACGACTTCGAGGGCAACGAGGCTGGCTGGGGACCGTTCGTGAAGGGCGACGCCAACGGGATCGACGATCCGCGCACGAGCATCTCGCGCCGGCATGACCCGTACTCGAGCAGTGACTGGCGCAACACCGCCAAGCCGTTCGATGCGGGGACCCTCGCAGGTCTGGCGGTCGACACGACGCTCAACGGCGACCACTCGCTCATGTCGCACTCCGAGAACAGCGGGATCGTCTACCGCACGGATCCGACGCTCGTGCCGCTGCAGGCCGGGCACTCGTACCGCATCGGCTTCGACTATCAGGCCGGCGCGAGCGGGGCGTACCGCTGGCTCACCGGCACCGATGCGGTGGCGGGTGGCAAGGTCACCTCGACCACGCTCAGCCGCACCGGCATCACGCAGGCGTTGGAGACGACGGCGTTCTCGCAGGACGTGATCGTCGGCTGCGGCGACTACACCTGGGTGGGACTCGAGCGCGTGGGTGGACCGGACGTGGACTTCGTCTTGGACGACTTCACCGTCACCGACCTCGGCCCCACGGCCGGCGGCACGCCCTGCGCGACCGTCTCGGGCGAAGCGGGCGTGCTGAGCCCCGGGGCGCAGACCGCGTTCACGACGACCTTCACCAACAGCGAGTCGATCGCCGTGGAGAACATCGGCGTGCAGCTCGAGGTTTCGGAGGGCTATGTGGTCGAGGTCGCTGACGGTTCGTCGAACCTGTTCGACGAGGTCGCGGCCGGCGACAGTGTGGAGACCACCTGGCTGGTCACCGCGCCGGCAGAGGCTGCGGGTACGACGGCCGGCATCGGGATAGCGGCGACGTATCTCGCCGACTGCGATGTGCGTACGGTCAGCATGACCCAGGAGGTGTCGGTGTCCTCGCGGGCACGCATCCCCAACGCGCAGATCTCCGCGACGGCGAGCTCGGAGGAGACCTCGGGCGAAGACGGCGCTGCCGCGAACATGCTCGACGGCAACGCCGGCACGTTCTGGCACAGTCGGTGGAGTTCGGCGGCCACCTCGTACCCGCACGTGCTGACGTTCGACCTCGGTGCTGCCGAGCAGGTCGACGGCATCTCGTACCTGCGTCGCGGTGCCAACCAGAACGGACCCATCAAGGGATACGAGGTCGCGGTTTCGACGGACGGACAGGCGTACACGCCCGTCGCCTCGGGGGAGTGGAACAACATCGCCGAGTGGCAGGACGTGGACTTCGCCGAGACCACAGCCCGCTACATCCGGGTCACCGCGACCTCATCGATCTCGGGGACGCAGTTCGCCTCGGTGGCCGAGATGGCCGTCTACGGCTCCTCGGCTCCGCAGGCGGGCCATGCGCCCGCGACGCGTCCGGCCGACGACCTGAGCGAGTGCAACCCGGCGATCGATCCGAAGATCGGTCTCGACACCGACTCGGTGCGCGCCGGGGAGACGGTGGGCGTCGCGCTCACGGGCTTCGGTCCGCGCTCGACGGTGTCGGTGTGGCTCGACGGCGCGAAGCTGACGGATGCGACGGTCGATGAGAAGGGCGCGCTGTCGACGAGACTGCTGATCCCCACCGACGCCTCGCTCGGGAAGCACCGGGTGATCGTCCAGGACGCGTCCGGTGCGGAACTCGCCAGCGCTCCGTTGAAGGTCAAGAAGGCGAAGCCGGGGAAGAAGGCGACCGTCACGGCCTCCATCGGCTCGGTGGTGGCGGGAGGGAGTCTGACCGTGCAGCTGAGCGGGTTCGAGCCGGACGCGGTGGTGCAGCTGTGGCTGCATTCCGAGCCGGTGCGGATCGGCGAGGTGACGGTGTCCGCCGACGGCGACGCCGTGGCCACGGTCTCGATTCCCGCGGCGACGCCGGCTGGATCCCACGCTCTCGTCGCGACCGACGCCCAGGGCGTGGAGCTGGCGCGCGGGGACCTCACGGTCACGGCCGGTGCTGCCGCTAGCGCCGGTGGCCTCGCGACGACCGGTGCAGACGGAGCCATCTGGGCAGGGGCGGCGGTCGCCGGTCTGGCCGCGATCACGCTCGGCCTCGTCCTCTGGCTGCGGAGACGCCGACTGAGCTGACGCACCGCCCGAACGGCCCGGAGTGCTCCTCCGGGCCGTTCGCCGTCTCTACCGCGCCCCGCCCCGCGTCCCCGCCCCGCGTCCGCCCG
>NZ_SSDK01000013.1:0-10930 GCF_004794435.1 Microbacterium sp. K27 | reverse complement strand
CGTGAAGGTGGCGGCTACAACCGTGACGGTGGCGCCCCGCGCCGTGACGGTGCTGCTCCTCGTCGCGAGGGCGGCTATAACCGTGACGGTGGCGCGCCGCGTCGCGACGGTGCTGCTCCCCGTCGTGAGGGTGGCGGCTACAACCGCGACGGTGGCGCCCCGCGTCGCGAAGGCGGCGACCGCGATCGTTCACGTTCATTCCCGCAGCGCGGGGGAGCGGGGCGAGAGCGTCCGGCTCTGGCGACGAACGAGCGTCCGCGGTTCGATGAGCCGCAGATCCCCGACGACGTCACGGCTCGCGACCTCAACGGCGCAGCGCGTAATGAGCTCAAGACGCTGAGCAAGGAGAACGCCGAACACGTCGCCCGTCACCTGGCGATGGCCTCTCGTCTCATCGACGAGGACCCGGCGCTTGCCCACGAGCACGCGCTGGCCGCATCGCGCCGCGCTGGCCGCATCGCGATCGTCCGTGAGACCCTCGGCATCACCGCCTACGCGACGGAAGACTTCGCCCTGGCGCTCCGCGAACTGCGGACCTACCGTCGTATCTCCGGCAAGGACGATCAGATCGCTCTGATGGTCGACAGCGAGCGCGGAATCGGTCGCTCCGATCGTGCGCTCGAGACCGGACGCGCCGTCGATCGTTCTGCGCTCGAGACTCCGGTCCGGGTCGCGCTTGCGATCGCGATGTCCGGTGCCCGTCTCGACCAGGGCGATCTCGAACTCGCACTCGGCGAGCTGGAGATCCCGGAGCTCGATCCCGATCGGGCCTTCGAATGGAGCCCGGCGCTGTTCGCCGCCCGCGCTGCCGTGCTCGAAGACCTCGGGCGCACCGAGGAGGCGGAGTTCTGGGCGCACCGCGCCGAAGTCGCCGCTGAGGTGCTAGGGGTCGATGAGGCCGGCGACGAGGAGATCTTCATCGAAGACAGCCTCATCGAGGGAGAGTTCCCCGACGAGGATGACGATGATTCCGCGGCGGATACGCGCCTGGAGGCAGATGACGCGGATCGGGAAGAGCCAGCGTCCGATGCGTCTGCCGACGTCGACGAAGCCGCAATCGTCGCTGAGGAACCGACCGTCGAAGACGAGGTGCGCGAGCTCCTCGGCGAGGACGACGAGTCGGAACCGGAGGCGTAGTGGCGCTGTTCTCTCGGAAGCGATCGCCTCGCACTCCGCTTGACGGAGTCGATACCGTACTCGCCGACCTCGACGGTGTGGTGTACGCCGGCCCCGGGGCCCTGCCCTACGCGGTGGACAGCCTCAACGAGGCGGCGAAGTCGGCTCGACTCGGCTACATCACGAACAACGCGGCACGCACGGATGCCTCGGTCGCAGCGCACCTGAGCAGTCTCGGGCTGCGCGTCCAGGCATCCGACGTGGTCACGAGCCCGCAGGCGGCGATGAGGCTGATGGCTCAGATCGTGCCCGCCCCGGCAACGATCCTGGTCATCGGCGGTGACGGCCTCGTCGACGAGGTGCAGAAAGCCGGGTACACAGTCACGCGGAGCGCGGAGGATGCGCCGAGCGCCGTCGTGCAGGGGTTCGCTCCGGAGGTCGCGTGGACGGATCTCGCTGAGGCGGCCTTCGCTCTCAAGCTTCCCGAGGACGAAGGCGGCATCCCGTGGATCGCCACCAACACCGACTGGACGATCCCCCGTGAGCGGGGAGTGGCGCCCGGCAACGGGACGCTCGTCTCCGCCGTGCACACGGCGATCGGCAGGCTCGCCACCGTCGCGGGGAAGCCGGAGGAGCCGATCTTCCAGGAGGCCCTTGCACGCTTCGGCGCGAAGAAGGCCCTCTTCATCGGGGACCGTCTCGACACCGACATCATGGGGGCGAGCAGGGTCGGCATCGAATCGGTCCTGGTGCTCACCGGCATTGACCGCCCGAAGCATGTGCTGGCCGCCCCGGAGGGCTCGCGTCCCACCTACATCCTCGGCGACCTGCGCGAACTGCATGCCCCGTATCCCGAGGTGACCGAGCAGGACGGCGTCTTCCGCGTGAACGGTGCGGCGGTGCGGGTTTCGGGCGCCGACGTCGAGATCGTGGCGGATTCCGGTGAGCAGATCGACCTGCTGCGCGCGGGAGCCGCCGCCATCTGGGCATCCGGCACCCCCGTGTTCGTGCTGAGGGTTCCGGAGCGCCTCTACGACGACCCGTTCCACCGTCCCTGACGGTGCTCGCGTGGCGCCCTTCCGCGTCGGACGGGCCGCGTACAGTAGAACCGTGACCGATGAGACGACGAGCGCGCCGACCGATGGCCTGTGGAGTCGACTGCGTCTGATCGAGGGGCAGCCGCTGCCGGCGAGGGCCGACGCGTATTCGGCCCTCCACGACGAGCTCTCCCGTCGCCTCGAGAGCGGCGCGAAGCTCGAGCAGCGGGAGACCTCGGGATCCCGATGACGCGACTCGACGCTGCCCTCGCCGCCCGAGGACTCGCCCGTTCGCGCACCCACGCGGCCACTCTCATCTCGGAGGGCCTCGTCAGCGTCGACGGGCGACCTGTCGTGAAGGCCTCCACTGCGGTCGACGATGCGGCGGAGATCACCATCGCCGGTGCAGACCACTACGTCGGACGTGCCGCGCACAAGCTCATCGCGGGCCTCGACGGCTTCGCGATACCGGTCGAGGGGCGGCTGGCACTCGACATGGGCGCATCCACCGGCGGCTTCACCCAGGTGCTCCGTGAGCGGGGAGCACGTGAGGTGCTCGCGGTCGACGTCGGGCATGGACAACTCGCCGCGTCGATCGCCGCTGATCCCGGAGTCGTGTCCGTCGAGGGCTACAACGTCCGATACATGACACGGGAGAACCTCGCCGAGGCGACGGGCGAGGTCGCAGCCCCCGATCTGGTCGTGGGTGACCTCTCGTTCATCTCTCTCGAACTCGTGTTGCCGGCCGTCGCCGCGGTGGTCGCATCGGAGTCCGACGTCCTGCTTCTCGTGAAGCCGCAGTTCGAGGTCGGACGCACCGCCGTCCGTGGGGGACTGGTCACCGACCCCGCAACACGCGCCGACGCCGTGGCGCGCACCGTGTGGAGCGCGTGGGACGTGGGGTTCGGAATGCTCGGCATCCTTCCCTCCCCGATCCTCGGAACCCACGGCAACGCCGAGTATCTCGTGCACCTCGCACCGGGTCGAGGCAGCAATCCGACAGAATGGCTGGACAGCATCAACCGACTGGCAGGAGGACGATGAACGAGCGCAGCATCCTGGTCGTCGCTCACGCGGGCCGTGTGGACACCGTCGACGCCGCTCGGCGGGTGGTCGACGCGCTTCGGGAGGCCGGAGCGCGACCGGTCCTGGCCGCCGACGATCACGAGGCCCTCGTGGCCGTGGATCCTTTCTTCGCCGACATCGCCGTACTCGGCATCTCCGTCGATCCGGCCGACCTCGAACTGGCGATCGTGCTGGGTGGGGATGGGACGATTCTGCGCGCAGCGGAACTCGTACGCGACAGCGGGGCTCCGGTGCTCGGCATCAACATGGGGCATGTCGGCTTCCTCGCGGAGATCGACCGAGACGACATGGACAAAGCCGTACGTCGTGTGATCGACCGCGACTACGAGGTCGAGGAACGGCTCGCCCTGTCCGTGCGTGTGAAGGATGTCGACGGCACGGTCGTCTATGAGACGTGGGCCCTCAACGAGGCCACGGTCGAGAAGGCCAGTCGTGAGCGGATGATCGAGATCGTTCTCGAGATCGACGGCCGGCCGTTGTCGAGTTTCGGATGCGACGGCATGGTGATCTCCACCCCGACCGGCTCGACGGCCTACAACTTCTCCGCCGGGGGACCGGTGATCTGGCCGAGTGTCGAGGCGATCGCGGTGGTGCCGCTGTCGGCGCATGCCCTGTTCGCCAAGCCGCTCGTGGTGAGCCCCGATGCCTCGGTGGCGATCGAGATGCTCGAACGCACGGACGGCTCGGGCATCCTCTGGTGCGATGGCCGCCGCTCGCACGACCTGCCGCCGGGCGCACGCGTGGTGGTGCGCCGCTCTTCGCGTCCCGTGCGGCTGGCTCGCCTGCACCCCACGGCATTCACCGACCGACTCGTGCGCAAGTTCCAGCTTCCCGTCGAAGGGTGGCGCGGACAGGCGCCGGGGGCGACGTCATGATCGAGGAGATGCGGATGCAGGGGCTCGGCGTCATCGCCGATGCCGTGCTGCCGCTGGGTCCCGGATTCACCGCCGTCACCGGCGAGACCGGCGCCGGAAAGACCATGGTCGTCACCGGGCTCGGACTGCTGCTGGGCCAGCGCGCCGACTCCGGAGCCGTGCGTGCGGGCGCGGCGCAGGCATCGGTCGCGGGCGTCTGGATCGTCCCCGAGAGCGGAACCGTCGCCGAGATCGTCGCCGAGGCCGGTGGCGAGCTGGAGCCTGTCGGTGCTGGCAGCGCGGAACTCTACGTGTCTCGCACGCTCAGTTCGGAAGGGCGCAGCCGTGCCAGTGTCGGTGGGCGCGCGGCCCCCGCGGGTGTGCTCTCCTCGCTCGCGGACGAGCTCGTGGTCGTGCACGGCCAGTCCGAGCAGCTGCGACTGCGTTCGGCCGTCGCGCAGCGTGATGCGCTCGATCGTTTCGGTGGGGCCCCGATCGCTGAGGCCGTGGACGAATACGCCCGGGCCTTCGCACGCTGGCGGACACTCGACGCCGAGATATCCGAGATCACCGAGAACCGTGACCGTCGCGCCGAAGAGGCGTCGCGGCTGCGAGAAGCCCTCGCGCTGATCGAGGCGACGGCTCCGGAGCCGGGGGAGGACCAGGAGCTCACCGCGCGTGCCGAACGTCTCGCGAACGCCGAGGAGCTGCGTCTCGCGGCCTCGCTCGCGCACGGCGCGCTCTCGAGCGAAGAGGGCGAACCTGATGCCTCGGCTCTCGTCGCGGAGGCGCGTCGAGTACTCGAACGCGCTGCCGACGTGAAGTTGACCGAGATCAGCGAGAGCCTCGCCGACATCGGCTATCGGATCGCCGACACCGCAGGCCTTCTCTCCGCCTATCTCGCCGATCTCGACGAGACGGGTCCGCACGAGCTCGCCGCTGTCGAGGAACGCCGCGCTGCGCTGGGCACCCTGATCCGTGCACACGGCTCGCTCGACGAGGCGCTGACCGTCTGGCAGACCGGATCCGCTCGGTTGGCCGAACTCGATGACGACGGCGATCGGATCGAACGACTGATCGCCGAGCGTGATGCGGCACGGGTCGAACTCGACGCCCACGCCGAGGCGCTGACGGCGGCGCGCGCAGAGGCGGCTTCTCGTCTCGGTGCTGCCGTGACGGAAGAACTGCGTGCGCTCGCGATGCCGGACGCGCGCCTCGAGGTCTCGGTCTCCGAGGGCGCCGAGAGCGCCCACGGCCGGGACGACGTCGCGATCCTCCTCGCCCCCCATCCGGGAGCCGAGCCGCGCTCGGTCTCGAAGGGAGCCTCCGGCGGAGAGCTGTCGCGAGTGATGCTGGCGATCGAAGTGGTGATCGCCGCGACCGATCCGGTTCCGACGTTCGTCTTCGACGAGGTCGACGCCGGCATCGGCGGTGCCGCGGCGATCGAGGTCGGTCGGCGACTCGCCCGACTCGCCGAGAAGTCGCAGGTGATCGCGGTGACGCACCTCGCGCAGGTCGCGGCCTTCGCGAACAACCATCTGTCGGTCGTGAAGGCCAATGATGGTGCGGTCACGGCCTCCAGCGTGCGCCGTCTGGAAGGGGAGGAACGGGAAGCCGAGATGGCTCGTCTGCTGTCCGGACTCGCCGATTCCGACGCCGCCCTGACCCACGCCCGCGAACTTCTCAGCCTCCGCGTCCCCACCTCCTGATAGGATCGAAGCCCGTGATGAACTCTTCTTCTGCGGGACCCAAGAACGACACGACCAAGCACATCTTCGTGACTGGTGGTGTCGTTTCGTCTTTGGGTAAGGGGCTGACGGCAGCCAGCCTCGGAAACCTCCTCACGGCCCGCGGTCTGCGCGTCGTGATGCAGAAGCTCGACCCGTACCTGAACGTCGATCCGGGAACGATGAACCCGTTCCAGCACGGTGAGGTGTTCGTGACGGACGACGGCGCCGAGACCGATCTCGACATCGGACACTACGAGCGCTTCCTCGACATCAACCTGTCCGAGGCGGCCAACGTCACCACGGGTCAGATCTACTCGCAGGTGATCGCGCGAGAGCGCCGCGGCGAGTACCTCGGAGACACGGTCCAGGTGATCCCGCACATCACCGACGAGATCAAGCGCCGCATGCGCCTGCAGGCCTCGGAAGACCCGCGCCCCGACGTGATCATCACCGAGGTGGGCGGCACAGTCGGCGACATCGAGTCGCAGCCGTTCCTCGAGTCCGCGCGCCAGCTTCGTCACGAGCTCGGACGCGACAGCGTGTTCTTCGTGCACGTATCGCTCGTCCCGTTCATGGGCGCGTCGGGGGAGCAGAAGACCAAGCCGACGCAGCACTCCGTCGCGGCGCTCCGCCAGGTCGGCATCCAGCCCGATGCCCTGGTGCTCCGCAGCGACCGTCCGGTCAGCGTGAGCAACCGCAACAAGATCGCTCTCATGTGCGACGTCGACGTCGAAGGCGTCATCAACACCGTCGACCTGCCGAGCATCTACGACATCCCCTCGACGCTGAACGAGCAGGGGCTCGACTCGTACATCGTGCGACGGCTGGGCCTGGACCAGAAGGCGGCCGACGTCGACTGGACCCGCTGGAACAAGGTGCTGCACGCGGTGCACAACCCCAAGCACGAGGTGACGATCGGTCTGGTCGGCAAGTACATCGACCTGCCCGACGCGTACCTCTCGGTGACCGAGGCGCTCAAGGCCGGCGGTTTCGCGCAGGAGACCAAGGTCAACATCCGCTGGATCCCCTCCGATCTCTGCGAGACGCCGGAAGGCGCGCAGGAGCAGCTGGCACAGCTCGACGGCATCTGCGTGCCCGGCGGCTTCGGCATCCGTGGCATCGAGGGCAAGCTCGGCGCGCTGAAGTTCGCGCGCGAGCAGGGCATCCCGACGCTCGGCCTGTGTCTCGGTCTGCAGTGCATGGTCATCGAGTACGCGCGTGACGTCGCCGGCATCGTCGGGGCCTCGTCCAGCGAGTTCGACCCGGAGACCGCAGAACCGGTCATCGCGACGATGGCCGAGCAGGTCGACATCCTCGACGGTGGCGACCTCGGCGGCACCATGCGCCTCGGTCTGTACCAGGCGGCCCTGGCGGAAGGCTCGCTCGCCCGTGAGCTCTACGGCGCCCCCGAGGCCTCCGAGCGTCACCGCCACCGCTACGAGGTGAACAACGCCTACCGTGACCGTCTCTCCGAGGCGGGGCTGGTGTTCTCCGGACTCAACCCGGAGCTCGACCTCGTCGAGTACGTCGAGCTGCCCCGCGACGTGCACCCGTACTACATCGCCACCCAGGCGCACCCGGAACTGCGTTCGCGTCCGACCGCCCCGCACCCGCTGTTCCGCGGGCTGGTGGGCGCGGCGATCGATCGGCACCGCGCGAGCGAGCTGTTCGACGTCAGCGCGGACGACTGAATCGAGCAATCGAGCGATGATGACGGAGTCGACGGAGAGCCTCCGGGACGAGACCTTCGAGCCGGAGGTTCTCGAGAGCGACCTCGTCTATCGCGGCAGGGTCTGGGACGTGCGCTCTGACCGCGTGCGCTATGGCGACGGCGAGATCGTGCGGCAGTACGTCGCCCACACCGGCGCGGTGGCGATCGTCGCCCTCGACGAACAGGGGCGGGTGCTGCTGATCCAGCAGTACCGCCACCCGATCCGCCATCGTGATTGGGAGCTCCCGGCCGGACTGCTCGATGTGGAGGGCGAAGAGCCTCTCGAGGCCGCCCGGCGTGAGCTCGCCGAGGAGGCCGACCTGGTCGCCGTCCACTGGGAGCCACTGGTCTCCTCGTGGACGACGCCCGGTGGGAACGACGAGATCATCCACGTGTTCCTCGCGACCGGCGTCCGACCGTCCGGTGCGCCGCACGATCGCGAGGACGAGGAAGCGGATATCCGGGTGGAGTGGGTGTCGCTGGCCGATGCGGTCTCTGCGGTCATGGAGGGTCGGATGCGCAATGGGATCCTCGCGATCGGCGTGCTGGCGGCCTCGCAGAGGTTGCGCGACCGGGGCTGAGGATGCAGCTCGAGCGCGCCCTCGACGCCTACCTGCGTCATGTCACGATCGAGCGTGGTCTGAGCGCGCACACGATCGCGGCCTACCGGCGCGACCTCGAGGGATACCGGGAGTGGTTGGTCGCCGAGGGGATCGACGACACCGGCGAGGTGACGCCGGCGACGATCGACCGGTTCATCGCGGAACGGGCCTCCGCGGAGCCGCCACCCGCGTCGACGAGCCTCGCACGCTTGCAGTCGTCGGTGCGGGGATGGCACCGCTTCCTCGCACGAGAGGGCATAGAGGCCGACGACCCGAGTGGCCGGCTCCGCCCGCCGAAGGCGCCGCGACGGCTGCCCAAAGCCCTCACGATCGAACAGGTCGAGCGTCTGCTCGCCGCGCCGTCTCCCGAGGCGCCGCTCGGCATCCGTGATCGCGCTCTGCTCGAGCTTCTCTATGCGACCGGTGCGCGCGTGTCCGAGGCGATCGACCTCGATGTGGACGACCTGGCGCACGGCGATGTGCTGCGGCTGCGGGGGAAGGGATCCAAGGAACGCATCGTTCCGCTGGGTTCCTACGCGCGCGCCGCCGTGGACACGTATCTGACCCGTGTGCGCCCCGCCCTCGCCGCCAAGGGTCGCGCCTCGGCCCGGCTCTTCCTCGGGGCGCGAGGCGCCCCGCTCTCCCGCCAGAGCGCGTGGCTCGTCATCCGCGCGGCAGCCGAGAGCGCCCAGATCACCGTGGACGTATCGCCGCACACGCTGCGGCACTCGTTCGCGACGCATCTCCTGCAAGGGGGTGCCGACGTGCGTGTCGTGCAGGAACTGCTCGGCCACTCCTCGGTCGCGACGACGCAGATCTACACGCACGTCTCGGTCGACGCCCTTCGCGACATCTACGCGACGTCGCACCCGCGCGCCCGGTGACCTCGCGGCGCCGGGCTGGCGTCTGCCGCGTGCCGAGGCAGCTGAGCGGGGGCCCGGCCGGTACAATCGACCAAGCACGACGGAGCAGGAGAACGGGTGGCTGAGAAAGTGGCGAAGTCCAGGGCGAAGGCGCAGAAGGCCGACGAGACCCCCATGGGACCCACCGGCCGCCCCTATCACGGGTTCCCGATCCCGGAGCCGCTGAAGTCGCACGGCCCGGCACGCATCATCGCGCTGTGCAACCAGAAGGGCGGCGTCGGCAAGACGACGACCTCGATCAACCTCGCCGCTTCCCTCGCGGAGTACGGCCGGAAGGTCCTCGCCGTCGACTTCGACCCGCAGGGTGCCCTGTCGGCCGGCCTCGGCATCCCGACGCACGATGTGCCGACGATCTACGACCTGCTGCTGGACACCAAGCGCGACGCGCACGATGCGATCGTGCACTCGAGCGTCGAGGGTCTCGACGTCATGCCGGCCAACATCGACCTCTCTGCCGCAGAGGTCCACCTCGTCAACGAGGTCGCGCGCGAGACGATCCTCGCACGGGTCCTGCGCCAGGTGGCGGGGGAGTACGACGTCATCCTCATCGACTGCCAGCCGTCGCTCGGCATCCTCACCGTGAACGCGCTGACCGCGGCGCACGGCGTGATCATCCCTCTCGAGTGCGAGTTCTTCGCCCTGCGCGGTGTGGCGCTGCTGATCGAGACGATCGACAAGGTCCGCGACCGGCTGAACCCGTCGATCACGATGGACGGCCTGTTGGCGACGATGTACGACCCGCGCACGCTGCACTCCCGCGAAGTTCTGGAGCGGGTCGTCGAGGCATTCGGCGACGATGTGCTGGAGACCGTGATCGGCCGCACCGTGAAGTTCCCCGACGCGTCGGTCTCGGGCGTGCCCATCACCGAGTTCGCCCCCGAGCACGCCGCCGCTCAGGCGTACTTGCGGCTGGCGCGGGAGCTGGTCGCCCGTGGCGCCGTCGCCTAGCGAGGGGCCTGTCGACGCAACGCTCGAGGAGAGCGCGGGCGATGCCGCGGCCACAGACACGGCAGGCTTCCGGGTATCGCTGTCGAACTTCGACGGCCCCTTCGACCTGCTGCTGAATCTCATCTCGAAACATGAGATGGACATCACCGAGGTGTCGTTGAGCGCGGTCACGAACGAATTCATCGCGTATCTGGGGGAACTCGACGACGATGAGGACCTCGACCAGGCCTCTGAGTTCCTGGTCGTGGCCGCGACCCTGCTCGACATGAAGGTGGCGGGACTCCTGCCGCAGGGCGAGCTGGTGGATGCCGAGGCGGTGGCCCTTCTCGAGGCGCGTGACCTCCTGTTCGCCCGCCTGCTGCAGTACCGGGCCTTCAAGGAGGTCTCGACGTGGTTCGCTCGCTGCCTGCAGCGCGAGGATCGCCGACACGTCCGTGCCGTTCCCCTCGAGGAGAAGCACCGGCGGCAGACTCCGGAGCTCGTCTGGTCGCTGAGCGCCGACGACTTCGCCGCGCTCGCGCTGCTGGCGTTCGCACCCAAGGAGATCCCGCACGTCGGGCTCGACCATCTGCACGCACCGCTGGTCAGCATCCGTGAGCAGGCGGCGATCGTCGTGACACTGTTGCGTGGGACCGAGTCGGTGAGCTTCCGTGAGCTCGTCGCGGGCGTCACGGAGCCGGGCATCGTCGTCGCGCGCTTCATCTCGGTGCTGGAGCTCTATCGGCACGCGGCGCTGTCCTTCGAACAACTGGAACCGCTCGGCGAGCTGACGCTCCGCTGGGCCGCCGACTCCTGGTCGGACGAGACGCTGGCGACCCTGGGAGCCGATTATGACCGATGACGTGACGGAGACCGACGCTGTGACGGGGACCGACGCTGTGACGGGGACCGACGCTGTGACGGAGACCGACGCTGTGGCGGGG
>NZ_SSDK01000012.1:0-8626 GCF_004794435.1 Microbacterium sp. K27 | reverse complement strand
GGGGGGGGGCGGGGGGGGGGGGGGGGGGGGGGAGAGAGAGAGAGTGGGCGGAGCGTGGGGGTCAGTAGCCGACGGTGAAACGCTCGCGGTGGTGGTTGCCCTGCTCGATCTCGTCGACCACGGCGACGGCGAAATCGGCCCCGGAGATGTACGATTTGCCTTCGGCATCGCGGACGATCACATCGCCCCCGTCGCGATAGCGGCCGGTACGCTCGCCCTCCGCCCAAGGACCGAACACCTCAGCCGGATGGATGAAGAACCAGTCCAGTCCCGCGTCGGTCGCCTCGAGGAGCGCGAGCGAGTCGATCCCGACCTGCGCCTCGTGCTTGTACTCCTCGGGGAAGTCCTGATCGAACAGACGCGGGCCTCCGGGCGCCACCAGGCTTCCTCCGGCACCGCCGACCACGCCGAGACGGGTCGCCGTACCGGCGATCTGCTCGACGACGTTCGACAGCGCCTCGAGCGCACGGTCTTCCATGTCGCCGCGCGGAGAGAGCGCCGACACCACGGCATCCGCACCGACGAACGCGTCCGCGAGGGGCGCCAGGTCGAGCGCGGAGCCCTGCAGGTAGGCGGCTCCGGCCACCGGATCGGTCGGTTCCGAACGCGAGATCGCGATGACGGCGTGGCCACGACTCACCGCCTCCGTGACGATGTGGCGACCGGCGTACCCGGTCCCTCCGATCACGATGATGCGAGCCATGGTCAGCCTTCCCTCGGACGTCTAGATCTTCTTCGCGGCGCGGAGCGACGCGACCTGGTACAGGGCGACGGATGTCGCGATACCGGCGTTCAGCGACTCGGTGGCCGCGGAGATCGGAATCGAGACGATCTGGTCGCAGGTCTCGGACACCAGGCGCGACAGTCCCTTGCCCTCCGAGCCGACCACGATCACGACGGGACGATCGGCGAGCTGCAGCTCGGGGAGCGACACGTCGCCGTCACCGTCGAGACCGAGCACGAACACGCCCTGCTTCTTGAACTCCTTGAGCTGCGTGGTGAGGTTGGTCGCCAGCGCCACGGGGGTGCGGGCGACGGCTCCGGCGCTGGTCTTCCAAGCCGCCGAGTTGACGCCGGCCGAGCGACGCTGGGGAAGGATGACGCCCTGCCCGCCGAACGCCGCGGTGGAACGGATGATGGCGCCCAGGTTGCGGGGGTCGGTGATGCCGTCGAGGGCGACGAACAGGGGGACCTCTCCGCGGTCGATGACCTGCTCAAGCAGATCCTGCGGGTGCGCGTACTCGTACGGCGGCACCTTGATCGCGACGCCCTGGTGCACGCCGTCGAACCCGGCCATACGGTCGAGCTCCGGACGCGTGACCTCCATCACGGGGATGCCCCGATGCGTGGCGATCGAGAGCATCTCCTTCACGCGGTCGTCCATCTCGACGCGCTGCGCGATGTAGAACGCCGTCGCCGGAATCTTCGCCCGCAGTGCCTCGAGGACCGAGTTGCGACCCGTGACATTCTCGGTGTCGTCGCCCGCCTTGGCCTTCGGCGCACGGTTCCCCCCGCCACCGGAGCCCGGCCGACCGCCGCCGGGACGTCCCTTGCCGCCCGTGGCTGCCGCGTAGCGCTCGGCTGCGGCCTTGCGCTTGCCCGCGGGATGCCAGGCGCGGTCCTCCGCTTTCGGCGTCGGTCCCCGCCCCTCGAGCGCCTTGCGCCCGAGTCCGCCGGTGCCCTTGGTCGGGCCCTTCTTGTTTCCCTTGCTCGCGCCGGGGCGCCCTGGCTTAGCCATCGATACTCCAATGAGTTCCGGCCGGAGTGTCCTCCAGCGTGATTCCTGCGGCGGCGATCGCATCTCGGATGCGATCCGCCGCCGCCCAGTCCTTGTCAGCGCGTGCTTGGGCGCGCTGGGTGATCATCGTCTGGACGAGGGCGTCCAGAGCGGATTCCGAAGCGCCGGTCTTCGCATCGGAAGTGGGCGTGAGGCCGAGGACGGAAGTCATCGCCAGCACGGCACGCAGCGCGTCGAGCGCGGCGGTGTCCTCCCCCGCGTCCAGCGCTGCGTTTCCCGCACGCACCGTCTCGTGCAGCACCGCGAGCGCCTGGGGCACGCCGAGGTCATCATCCATCGCCGCTGCGAACGCGGCGGGGAGGTTCTGCGACAGGAAGAACCCGATGCCCTCTCCGGCAACACGTGCGGCGCGTTGCTGGAACGTGCTGATCCGGTTGAGAGCCGCCTCGGCCTCGGCCCACGACGAGTCGCCGAGGTCGAGGCTCGACCGGTAGTGGGCGGCGGCGAGTGCGTACCGCACCACCAGTGGATCGTGCGCGGCCAGCACATCGGCCGCCAACGTGAAGTTCCCCAACGACTTCGACATCTTCTGCCCGTCGACGGTCACGAGCCCGTTGTGCACCCAGTAGCGCGCGAAGCCGTCACCTGCTGCCGTCGACTGTGCGAGCTCGTTCTCGTGGTGCGGGAAGCGCAGGTCGAGCCCTCCCCCATGGATGTCGAACTCGGCGCCGAGATAGCGCTTCGACATCGCGGAGCATTCGATGTGCCATCCGGGCCGCCCGGATCCCCACGGCGACGCCCAGGTCGCATCGGCCGGCTCTTCGGGCTTGCTGCCCTTCCAGAGCGCGAAGTCCTGGGGGTTGCGCTTGCCCCGAGGGTCCGCATCCTCTGCGGCCTCCATGGCGTCGAGAGACTGATGGGTGAGCGCCCCGTACTCCGCCCACGAGCGCACGTCGAAGTACACATCGCCGGAGCCGTCGGGTGCCGGGTAGGCGTGGCCGCGTTCGATCAGGAGCGCGATGAGTTCCTGCATCTGCGGCACGGAAGCCGTGGCCCGAGGTTCGTAGGTGGGCGGCAGGATGCCGATACCCGCGTACGCTGCGGTGAACTCCTGCTCCATCCGGTACGCCAATGCCCACCACGGCTCGGAGGCCGTCGCGTTGGCGAGCACCTTGTCGTCGATGTCGGTGACGTTGCGCACGAACGTGACCCGACCGTGGCGGTACTCCAGCCAGCGGCGCAGCAGATCGAAGCTCAGAGCGGCCCGCACGTGCCCGATGTGGGGCCCCGACTGCACCGTGGGTCCACACACGTACATCGTGATGTTCTCGGGATCGAGAGGCACGAAGTCGCGCAGCTGCTGCGCGCGGGTGTCGTAGAGGCGGACTGTCACCGCTCAAGCCTACTCGGCGACCGCTGAGCGCCAGCCCCTGCAGCGTTATTCGCTGTCCGATGTGACGTTCGGCGACCGACCGGGAGGCCTCCTCCCCTGATCGTCAGCCTTCTCTGGGACCGGTGGGGATCACCGACGCGATGGCCGTCACTGCGATACCCTCGCCCCGCCCGGGGAATCCGAGCCCGTCCGTCGTCGTCGCGGTCACCGTCACCGGGGCGCCGAGGACAGCGGACAGAACGCCCTCGGCCTCTGCCCGTCGAGGGCTGAAACGCGGCCGATTGCCCTGGAACTGCACCGAGACGTTGCCGATGTCGAATCCGGCTCCAGCGAGGAGCTCGCGGGTGCGGGCGAGGAAGACGTCGGCGTGCGCACCGGCGTACTCAGGGTGCGAGGTGCCGAAGTGCTCCCCGATGTCGCCGAGACCCGCGGCCCCGAGGAGCGCGTCGACCATCGCGTGGGCGACGGCGTCTCCGTCCGAATGACCGGACAGCGGCTGCTCCCCCTCCCATTCGAGCCCGGCGAGCCACAGGTTCCCTTCGCCGCCGAAAGCGTGGACATCCGTCCCGATGCCCACGCGGGGGATGCCGGATGCTGCGGCTCTCGTACCGAGCAGATGCCGGGCGCGCTCCAGGTCGGCCGGGGTGGTGATCTTGAAAGCCCGCTCGGAGCCTCCGATGTACCGCACGGGATGACCCGCCGCAGCGAACAGCGCCGCATCGTCGGTGTACTCGGTGCCACCGTCGCGTGCCGCGGCGTACGCGGACTCGAGCAGCGTCCTCGGGAACCCCTGCGGCGTCTGCGCCGCGGCGAGTTCGGAACGGTCGACGGCGGCGACGACGACACCGTCCACGACCTTCTTGAGGGTGTCGACGACGGGCAGCGCCGGGATCACGCCGACATCTGCCGTCACCGACGCGGCGACCGCATCGATCTGCATCGGAGGGGTGAGCGCGCGCGCCGCATCGTGCACCAGCACCGTCTCGACGTCACCCCAGAGCGCGGCGAGACCCGCCGCGACCGACTGCTGTCTGGTCGCACCGCCCACGACCACACGCCCGAGGTCGGCCCGTTCGCCGGCGGCCTCTCGAAGCTCTGTCTCGGCGTCGCCCTCCCACCCTTCCGGGGCGACCACGATGACCTGAGCCGGGGCCGCGGCGAAGACGCCGTCGAGCGCATGGCGAAGGATGGGACGGGCATCGATACCGACGAAGGCCTTCGGGGCGCGTGCGCCCAGACGCGTGCCTGAGCCGGCGGCGACGACGATGATCGCGGTACGCGGGACGGGGAGGATGGTCACAGCATCACGTTACCGGCGAAGACGACGAAAGGCGGATGCCGAAGCACCCGCCTTTCGTCGTGGAACAGCTCAGGACGCGAGGACCTCGTCGAGCAGTGCGCCCGCCTTGTCCTCGTCGGTCTTCTCGGCGAGCGCCAGCTCGGAGATGAGGATCTGACGAGCCTTCGCCAGCATCCGCTTCTCACCCGCGGAGAGTCCGCGGTCCTGGTCACGACGCCACAGGTCGCGAACGACTTCGCTCACCTTGATCACATCGCCGGAGGCGAGCTTCTCGAGGTTCGCCTTGTACCGACGCGACCAGTTCGTGGGCTCTTCTGTGAAGGGTGCTCGCAGCACCTCGAAAACATGATCGAGGCCTTCCTTGCCGATGACGTCACGAACGCCGACCAGGTCGACATTCTCCGCGGGGACCTCAATGATGAGATCGCCCTGGGTGACGTTGAGCTTCAGGTATTTCTTCGCCTCACCCTTGATGATGCGCTCTTTGACCTCGATGATGGTCGCAGCGCCATGGTGGGGATAGACGACGGTCTCGCCAACCTCAAAAAGCATAAAAACGTGTCCTTTCGGCAACCTCAAGGATACCACAGGGGTCATGCGCTAAGGTTCGCGCCTCCGGTGCCGCAGGAGCCCTCACGACTTACGCATAGAATGGATGCGGATATCCCCGCCGGACCTCAGGAGGACCCGTGAAATCGCGCCTTGTTGCGTCTGCAGCCCTCAGCGCCCTCGTTCTGCTCGGTGCGACCGGGTGCACGTTCATCACCCCGCAGTCCACCAAGACCGAGTACGCCGCGTCCGACGGAGTGAACGTGTCCGACGCCGACGGCCCGATCGACGTGCGCAACGCCCTCGTGGTTGCCACCGAAGACGGGTCGACCGGAAACTTCGTCGCCGCCATCGTGAACCCCACCGAGGAGAAGGCGACCCTGACGATCACCGTCGAGGGCCTGGATCCGCTCGTCGTCACCGTCCCCGCAGGGGGCACGGTGAGCCTGGGCGCGGATGAGGAGCCGCTGCGCATCGTCGGCCTCGACACCAAGCCCGGCGCCACGGTGGAGATGCACTTCCAGTCCGGAGACTCCACCGGCGTCAAGACCGAGGTGCCCGTACTCGACGGCACTCTCCCGTACTACGCAGACCTGGTCCCCTCCGAGAAGGAGTCGACCCCTCGCCCGACGCCCCTGCCGACCGACACGGCAGCTCCGGCGCCCGCGAACTGACGCGTCACCGCATCGAGAAGAGGCCGGCACCCCCGCAGGGTGCCGGCCTCTTCTCCGTTCCGTCTGAGGATCAGCCTTCGAAGCGATACCCCAGACCTCGCACGGTGACGAGCATGACCGGCTCGCTCGGGTTCTCCTCGATGCGCGAGCGGATGCGCTTGATGTGCACGTCGAGGGTCTTGGTGTCGCCGAAGTAGTCGCTCCCCCAGACCCGGTCGATGAGCTGTCCGCGGGTCAGGACGCGTCCGGAGTTGCGCATCAGGACCTCGAGCAGCTCGAACTCCTTCAGCGGCATGTTGATCTGCGCGCCGGCGACGGAGACGGTGTGCCGGTCGATGTCGAGCGAGACCCGCCCGCCGTCGAGCACGCGCTCGTCGAGCTCACCCTCGGCCTGCACGACCCGACGCAGCACGGCACGCATGCGTGCGAGCAGCTCGCGGGACGAGTAGGGCTTCGTGATGTAGTCGTCGGCGCCGAGCTCGAGGCCCACGACGATGTCCACCTCGGAGTCCTTCGCCGTGAGCATGATGATGGGCACGGCCGAGGTGGACCGGATCTGTCGGCACACCTCGGTGCCCGGCATCCCCGGAAGCATGAGGTCGAGCAGCACGATGTCGGCACCGCGCTCCCGGAAAGCCGCGAGAGCGCCGGGGCCGTCCTCGGCGATCTCCACCTCGTAACCCTCACGCCGGAGCAGGTACGCGAGCGGGTCGGCGAGGTCGGGCTCGTCTTCGACGAGAAGGATTCGGGTCATGCTCTCTCTCCGTTTCGAACGCGCGCGGACGACGCGGCCTTGGCCGCCTTGCGCGCACGCTTCTTCTTGCTCTTCTTGCCCGCGTCGAGGTTGTCGGGGGCGTCGATCCGGGGAAGACGGATCGTGAACGTGGAGCCCCGGCCCGGACGGGACCACAGCCGCACCTCTCCGCCGTGCCGCTGCGTCGCGTGCTTGACGATGGAGAGCCCGAGACCGGTACCCCCGGTGCGCCGGGAGCGGGCTTCATCCGCACGGTAGAACCGTTCGAAGATGCGCTCGCGATCGGCTTCGGCGATACCGATGCCCTGGTCGGACACGGCGATCTCGACCACGCCCGCCTCCGCCCGCACGCCGACTCCGACGCGGGAGCCGCGGGGCGAGTACACGATCGCGTTGGCGATCAGGTTGCCGACCGCCTCGATCAGGATCTGCGCGTCGCCGCGCACGAACACCCCGCGGTCGCCTCCCCTGGCGAGCTCGACGCCGGCGGAATCCGCCTGCACGACATGGGCCTCGATCGAGGAGGCGATCACCTCGTCGATCGCGACGGGACCGACCTTCGTCAGGCCGTCCTCGGCCTGCAGCCGGGACAGGCTCATGATGCGCCCGGTGAGCTGCCCGAGTCTTCCGGCCTCGGCGGAGATGCGTGCGGCGAAGATGCGCACCTGCGCGGGATCGTCGGCCGCCGACTCGATGGCCTCGGCGAGAAGGCTCACGGCGCCCACGGGGGTCTTCAGCTCGTGACTGGTGTTCGCCACGAAGTCGCGACGCATCTGGTCGAGTCGCTCCTGCTCGGTGACGTCGCGGATGATCAGCAGCACCAGACGTGTGCCGATGACGCTGGCACGGGCCGAGACCAGACGGGGGTCGAGACTCAGTCCCCCACGTGTGATGCGCATCGACTCGGTGACGGAGCCGCCCGCTTCCCGGACGCCGCGCACCAGTTGGCGGAGCTCCTGGTGGTCGAGCGTCGAGCCGACCTCGATGCCGAAACGCGTCGCGGCCTGCGAGGAAGCCAGCACGAGGCCGGAGGTGTCGACGATCGCCGCGGCATCGTCCATGCTGTGCAGGACGTCGGTGATGCCGGCCGGGATCGCCAGCGACGTCTCCTCCTGCACCCGCGCCCGTGCACGGTATGCCCACACCACGAGGAGGGAGAGGCCGACGCCGATCACCAGCCCGATGGCGAGCGAAGACAGCGCGAGCTGCGGCAAGGTCATGACACAAGCGTAGAGTGCGTTCACCGTCCGTCCGGCGGGTTTCCGCGCCCTGGCGGGAACAGGAGAAGTACTATTCACGTGCTGGGCACCGTTCGTTAACCTTCGAAGCAGACAATCGCTTCGGGCTTGTGCGGGAGCACAGACCTGCTCTCGTGCGGACGACCCGCCGTCTCGCGCTGACACAGCCGAGATCCGAATGAAAGGTTGCGCCCCAACATGCGCGAAGTCTTCCACCAGTCCCTCGAGGACCTTCAGAATCGTCTCGTCGAGATCGCCGACCTCGTCACGGTCTCGATCGACAAGGCCACCAGGGCGTTCGCGACGAGCGACGTGGCCCTGGCCGAGGAGGTCATCGCCGACGACGCGAAGATCGACGAGCTGGCCGTCGCCCTCGACGAGCAGGCCATCGAGATCCTCGCCCGCCAGCAGCCGGTCGCCCGCGACCTGCGCATCGTGGTCACGGCTCTGCGCGTGAGCGCCTCGCTCGAGCGCATGGGCGACATGTCGGAGCACATCGCCCAGCTCGCCCGTCTCCGCTTCCCCGAGCGCGCCATCCCGAAGGGCCTCAAGGGCACCTTCGTGAAGATGGGCGAGCTCGACGTCGAGGTCGCCCGCACGCTCTCCGAGCTGCTGCGCACCCAGGACCTGCGCTTCGCCGACGCCATCCGCAACGCGGACGACGACGTCGACGAGCTGCACGCCACCGTCTTCGAGAAGGTGCTCAGCGACAACTGGAAGGGCGAGGCCACGGCGACCGTCGATGCCACGCTCGCCAGCCGCTACCACGAGCGCTTCGCGGACCACGCGGTGGCCGTCGCGAAGAAGGTCGTCTACCTCGCCACGGGCGATTGGGCCGTCGAGGAGGAGGACATCCCCCTCGCCGTCGAGCAGCAGGAGCTGGGCCAGCAGGAGTTCGGCCACGCCTGACCCGCACATCGAGAAACGCCGAAGCCCCCGATGCATATGCATCGGGGGCTTCGGCGTTTCGAGCGGAAGCT
>NZ_SSDK01000011.1:0-4070 GCF_004794435.1 Microbacterium sp. K27 | reverse complement strand
GGACACGGTCTCGTGACCCGCACCGGGGTGACGACGAGTGCACTGTTGTTGTGGGATCCGTTCGGTCAGCCCGTGGATCCGGTCTCGTTCGCGATCGGCACGGTCGCGTCGGATGACACCGGGCAGGTCGCGGGGAACACACTCTGGCATCAGGGGGCGTTGAAGCCGGCGGAGTCGGCGGGTTCGGCGCTGGTGGTGGAGATGGGGGTGCGGTTGTACGTCCCCGCCCTCGGGCGGTTCCTGCAAGTCGACCCTGTGGAAGGTGGTGTCGACAACGACTACGTCTGGCCCACCGACCCCATCGGAAGCGCCGACTTGGACGGTGAGTTCGATTGGCTCTTCGCGCTGGACGTGGTGTCGACAGCGATAATGTTCGTACCTGGAGTCGGGACGGCTGCTGGTGCGGCGATCAAGGTCGGGCTGCTGGCTGCGCGTCTGGTTCTTGGTGCGGTGCGAGTCAGTAGTCAGGCCGCGAAGCTGACCAGAGTGGCATCGCTGGTTGCTCGTGCAGAGACGCGCGTCTTGCGTGAATACGGCTATCAGTCAGTGATCAGAGCTCGACCTACAGGTAGCGCCTTGAAACAGGACAGCTGGCATGGGTATGGCAGTTCTGCGTTGATTCGGAAGTCGATCAGAACTAGCGCTACCGTAACCAGAGGCCGGGGTGGCGACGGCGTGAGGACTACCTTCGTGCGTATGCCCATGTCCACTAATGGCCGCCCGGGAACACAAGAGTGGTTCGTACGTGGCGGGAACCTGACACACCAGCTTTGGAGGGGGTCAAGACGGTGAACTACCTTGAGATTTTTGGACCTCATCTGATGACAATGGGGGTGGTCGCAGAACTCCATCATTTCGGCGAACTTGGCATCAGTGACGTAGTCGAAGTCGAATTAGCAAGGATCAAGGCGGGAGCCGCAAGCGCCGAGGAAGAGGAGATCGGACTCCTGCTTTCAGACGACTATGAGCGGGGGCATGTGATCCTGGAGAGCGAGTTTGAGCAGAGTTTTCCCTCTGAGATCGAACGCGAGACGCTTCTTATCGCGGATCTAATCCGAATTCGCAATAACTGGACCGAGCTGGACGACCCGCCTTCTGAAGTGGAGGCCGCGCTAGAGGCTCATGCGCTGGATGAGAGATACGGAAGCCTGCGGCTCCTGGCGCCAATGCGAAGATCAGATAAGACTCCCCAAAAGTACCTGGAGCGGGTCGACGGCGCTATCTCTACCGGACTGACGCGCCTACGTGGCATCTCGAATCAGCGCGAGGCTGGCGCCACGGAGTGACTGTATGCGGCGGGTGGTGATGCGGCGTGGGGTCAGAAGTCCGGTGCGGACCTGACGCGGAGTGTGGGGTTGCCGGGTGGGGTGTCGTGGACGAACCAGGCCGGGGAAGTGACGTGGTCGTTCCCCGGGTTGGGTGGACACGGCCTCGTGACCCGCACCGGCACCACGACCAGCACGCTGATGTTGTGGGATCCGTTCGGTCAACCGGTGGACCCTGTGACGTTCGCGATCGGCACTGTGGCATCGGATGACACCGGGCAGGTGGCGGGGAACACGCTGTGGCATCAGGGGGCGTTGAAGCCCGCGGAGTCGGCCGGGTCGGCGCTGGTGATCGAGATGGGGGTGCGGTTGTATGTCCCCGCGCTCGGACGCTTCCTGCAAGTCGACCCGATCGAGGGCGGTGTGGACAACGATTACGTCTGGCCCACCGACCCCATCGGGTTGAGCGACCTCAGCGGTGAGCTCGGCAAGCCTTGCGCACTGGAAGGAGGCTGCGCCGGGACACCCCATCCAGCCTTTTACGAAGGCTCGCGGCCGCAGCCATGGCCGCTATATCTAAGGTGATCCGTCGAACTCCTTTCGCTCGCCCGAATACGGGGGCGCCAAGTGGCTGCACGTGTGCTCTTCGCGGGTCAAATAATCTCGGCGCTCCATCGACGCTAAAGGTCGATGGGAAGACGATCCCTGCGGTTGCGCCGAGGGCCATGGGGATACCCACGACATCTGGAAAGGGCGTAACCTATTCGATACCCGCAGGATCCCCAGGTCTGGATCCACGAGTGACCTCTATACGAATAATGCCACCAATCACAACGGGGCGATACACCTATCCGAACGGCTACGCAGTGTATATGAACCAAGCTCAGCAAAATGTCAGCCCCTTTACGGACAGAACGATCGCGAACTCCGACCCTCTGTCACACATTCCATTGCCATGACTGTCATCTCAGACCTTTTGCGAACCCGAATATGGCGGCATCCGAAGAACGAAGACTGGGTGCTTGAAGAAGATGACGCCCTTCTCGAAGCGCAGGTCATCGATGTGCGTCTCGACGCAATCAATTCGACGGTCGGGATCCTCATCGATCTGCGGACATCGTTACAGCTGGCCGAGTCGAACACGGGCGTGTTGGTCGTTGATAGCGTGACTAGGCTCCAGTGGGCCGCAGGCACAACGCTTTCCGGGAGGACAGCATGGACGGTCGTAGGTTCGGAGATCCGGTCAATCGGCAAGGGCGTTGAGATCTTGCTTCGACTCCATCCGAACTGCGAGCTAACGGTGCGTGGGGTCTCGGCGGTGCTTCATGCGGTTGAAGTACCCGACTTGGATATGATCCCTGATCTCCTGTCAGATACGGACGACGAGATCCAGCGAATGACTGCGAATTGGGAGTCTACCGGGCAAGTGAGCCGGACGACCACATTGTCGGGCGCCGGCACTTAATTGCAGAGCTGAAAACAGATCGGACTTCACGCGTCCACGAGTGCAGGCAGTTCTGTAATCCGATACTTCTGATCAGTCCTAATGATTTTTCGTCCGTCCGCCTGCGGCCTGTGAAGCAGTCCGGGATTCAATGGCGTTCCGGAGTATCGCATCGAGAAGGCGAGGCGGTTGCGCGGCAGATATGGGCCGATGATCGAGAAGACCCAAGATCTTCTCGATCTGAGCTCTCGTGCCCCACGGTGGATGCATCGCGATCCTATGCGACCTACTAGGCGCAGCGCTCGAGCCGGTTGCCCGTGACCGACCCCATGGCGATGCGCGCGATCAGGAAGAGGTTCCGCTGATGCTGCGAGAGTTCGTGGTCACATACTTCAAACGTGTTTTGATGATCCTTCCTATCGTCGCCGTTGTAACGCTCATTCCTCCGTATCCACTTGATGTGAAATTCATCAGCATATTGGCGTTCTTTGTCATCTTGCTGATACCTCAGCTTGTGGAACTCGCGGTCGTCCACCAAAATGCGCGCGCGCAACAGGAGAGTGACGCTGCCTCGGTCGATGAGAGCTCTGAACCCACGTCGAGGAAGGCGCGTCGGATCCAGTCTCGGAAGCGCCACAGTCGCTACTTCTAGATCGGTTGCGATGCGGACTCATCGCCTAAGGAATGCGAGCATGATTGTCTTCGATTTTGAAATTCTCCGTGAGGCAGATCTGACCAACGTTATTTGGCGCGAGATCGGTGGGGCACCATTTTGCTATTCCTGTTTCCTGGGTGACATTGTGTTCGAGGTGGATGATGTCGACCTCAGCGTCCGGTGGGGGTGGGTGCCAGTATTCGATTTCGCGTTTCAGATGCGTCGAGTCGCGGACGCCCTATCTCGCGGCGAAGATCAGGTATACAGCTTCACCGAGTCGGATTTTACGATCGCGTTCACAGTGCAGGGGGGGGATGTCGAGATTCGGGCCGAGTACGCGGAAAGCGCGGCAACGGTGCCCATCGACGAGCTCTTGCGCGCTGCGGAAGGGTTGCTCTCGAAGGTTCGCCGGCAGATAGAGGGTGCGCATCCCGGCTTGGTCAAGAACCCCCACTATCGGGAGCTGCTCGGTCCGTACTGGTAGCGGTTGAAACAGGTCGCGTACCCCGGGCGGTTCGGCGTTGAGCGACGTGGGTTTGGGGAACCGGACGGGTTTGACGGATGTGTGGACGGCGCCGGGTCAGGCTGCGGTGTCGACGTCGACGTCGTATCGCTTTGACTGGGCGGATCGGTTGTTGTCGTCGTCGGTGACGGGGGCGATCCCGGGTGCGACGACGGTGGCGGATGGTCTGGCGGCGTCGGAGAT
>NZ_SSDK01000010.1:0-1486 GCF_004794435.1 Microbacterium sp. K27 | reverse complement strand
TCGTGGACGAACCAGGCCGGGGTGGTGACGTGGTCGTTCCCCGGTTTGGGTGGACACGGCCTCGTGACCCGCACCGGGACGACAACGAGTGCACTGTTGTTGTGGGATCCGTTCGGTCAGCCGGTGGATCCGGTGACGTTCGCGGTCGGCACGACGGCGTCGGATGACACCGGTCAGGTGGCGGGGAACACACTCTGGCATCAGGGGGCGTTGAAGCCCGCGGAGTCGGCCGGGTCGGCTCTGGTGGTGGAGATGGGGGTGCGGTTGTATGTCCCCGCCCTCGGGAGATTCCTGCAAGTCGACCCGATCGAGGGTGGTGTCGACAACGACTACGTCTGGCCAACCGACCCTATTAACAAGGAAGATCTCACTGGGAAAGCGGAGTGGCGGCGGGTCGCGCTGAACGTTGGAATCGTTGTCGGCGGCATAGCCGCTGGTCTCGCCTGCGCCGCGTCAATCGTCTGTGGCATAGTTGCGGGTGCAGCAACTGCAGCACTGTCGTATACCGCACTCAATGCGGGTACACGAACCTTCAGCTGGAGTGGTCTAGCAGCGAGTACCGCATTGGGTGGTCTTGGCGGTGGTCTTGCAGGAGGTGCAATGAAGCTAACGTCGTGGCGCTACCAGAACATTGCCGGTACCGGAACTGGCGTGCGTTTCTCGGGAGGAGGCGGTCGCGGTACTGACTTCCTGTTCAGAGGGCAAAGAGTTTTCGGGATCCACAGTCACCGTATGCCCACATCTGTATCAAGGAACCCCATCGTTCGGCGGCTACCGCACTACCACTTTCGGAACCCCGGGGGCGGCGCGGGCAGCGGTATTGGGCGACATCGGCCGTTCCAAGGCTGGTGGTGAGTGGTATGGATGTTCGTTGGCCGGTCATCATCTTTGATGATTGGTTGTCACCTGCGGTCGTTCCGGATGTTGACAAGGCTTACGACTATGTTGAGCCGTCTCTCTACCCGAATCGACGTATCTCCTTCGATCGATCTTTTGCGATCGTTTCCTTCGAAGCATCGGCTGGCGAACAGGGCTTCCTGCCCCGATTGCGGGACGGGGTGCCGGAACCTGCGAGGTTCCGGCAAGTTGCAAGAGTTTCGTATCGTTTGCATGGTCCGCGAGCGGTATGGAGGCGGGGTCGACTTTGGCGCTCTGACCAGACCGACACTCGCGGCCTAGATGCTGATCAGCTATGGGCGGCGCTGGCGGAGTTGTTCACTGTGGAGTAGACGACCGAGATGACTCGGGGCGGCGTTGGCGCGCACACTAAGGTCAGTGACCCGCTCGGACGGACGCATTGCGTCGCGGCCGACAGATCCGGCGGGTGTGGATCCGGCGGTGACGACGAACTATCTGTATGCGGCGGGTGGTGATGCGGCGTGGGGGCAGAAGTCGGGTGCGGAGTTGACCCGGAGTCTCGGGTTGCGGGTGGGGTGTCGTGGACGAACCAGGCCGGGGTGGTGACGTGGTCGTTCCCCGGTTTGGG
>NZ_SSDK01000009.1:0-2054 GCF_004794435.1 Microbacterium sp. K27 | reverse complement strand
CGCAGCCGCCGGCAGCAGCCCCGGCTGCGCTCGCCTCTCCGGCACCGGCCTCCATCCCTCCGCGACCGGCCGCCCCCGCGGCGCCCGTCGCCGAGGCGGGATCGCTCATCGCCTTCGTCCCCGGCATCACGCAGGACGCCCCCGTGCGGTCCGCGCCGGCGGTGGAGCCCGAACCCGAGATCGACGCGACCATCCAGCAGCACCCGGTGGCTCCCGTCGCACCGCCTGCGCCGCCAGTGCCCCCGGTGCCGGCAGCCGCGCCTGTCCCGGACGCCTCGGCTGTTCCTGCGGCTCCCTCCTCGGCGGTCGTCGAGGAGGACGATCTCGAGGACACCAGGATCAGTGTTCCGGGGCATCGCCTCGTCTTCACCTGGGATGACGGCACGCGAGTATCCGTCTCACGACGCACGGTGTTCGGGCGCAACCCTGCCCCGGAAGAGGGAGCCACGCTCGTCCCCGTGCGCGACGAGACGCTCTCCCTCTCGAAGACGCACTTCGAGGCCGCAGCGGAGACGTCGGGCGGGTGGGTGATGGATCGCCATTCCACGAACGGCATGACCATCGTGCGCGCAGGACAGCGGATCGCCTGCCCCGCGGGGCAACGCGTGCCCGTGCGTCTGGGCGACGCCATCGAGATCGGCGACCGCATCGTCACGATCGGCGGCTACGCGTGAGGCCGGGACTCATCGTCTCGACCGGATCCGCGACGCATCCGGGGCTTCGGCGTGCGCTGAACGAGGACGCACATCTGGCGGCCGCTCCGATCTTCCTGGTCGCCGACGGAATGGGTGGCCACGAGGCCGGAGAGCGCGCGAGCGCCGCCGTGATCGCCGAGTTCGCGCGGTACATCGGACGTTCGGCGCTCGTGCTCGACGATGTCCGCCACGCGCTGTCGCTCTCGAGGGAGAGCGTGGAGGAGCTGTCCACCTCCGGCAACGGCCGCGCGGGGACCACTCTCAGCGGAGTGGTGATCGCGTCCGTCGACGGCATGGGGTATTGGCTCGCGCTCAACATCGGAGACTCGCGCACCTACCGCTTCGCCGACGGCGAGCTCGAGCAGATCAGCGTCGACCACTCCGTGGTGCAGGAGCTGATCGAGTCGGGCGAGCTCACGACCGAGGACGCCGTCTCCGATCGACGCCGCAACATCATCACCCGGGCCATCGGCGCGAGCAGCACGGGAGACGCCGACTACTGGATGTTCCCCGCAGAACTGGGCGACCGCATCCTGGTGTGCTCCGACGGACTCACCTCCGAGGTGCCGGACGCGCGCATCCGCGAGGTTCTGAACGCCGAGTCGGATCCGCAGCGGGCCGCTGATGTGCTCGTCGACGAGGCCGTCAGCGCCGGGGGCAGGGACAACATCACCGTCCTCGTCGTCGATGCCGTCTCCGTCGCCTCACGGCCGGGCACGCTGATGGCCACCGACACGGACATCGACCAGGACACACGTCCACGAGAAGCCGCAGCAGGAGGGGTTCGCTGATGCAGACCATCTACCGACCGGGACAGTGGTACCTGATCGTCATCCCGGGAGCGCTCGTCGCGCTGCCCCCCGACGTCCCGGGCGATGTCGTCGCGCGGCTGTGGGAGCGGATGCCGGAGGAGAAGACGCTCGCGACGGTCGTCGATGTGCTCACCGCACACGCGGGAGGCTCGTTCACGTCGCTGCCGTCCTTCGTCGCCGCCGTCGCCGAAGGTGCCGATGTGCGCATCGCCCTGCGAGGCGCGGTCTCCGCCCAGGTCGCGACCCCGACCGACTCGTTCGAGCTGTCCGGCGCTGAGGTCACGACATGGAACGAGCGATTCCTCAGCGGTGCGTCGAAGATCGAGATCACCGTCGAGGCCCCGACCGACGCCGACGGCCTGCCCGTGCAGAGCGGCATCGTGCGTGCCGCGGCCGTGAGCGCCGAGCTCGAGCCGAGCGACGCCGATCCGCTCACCTCCGTGCTCGGGCCGTCGCCCGTGGTCGGCGCCGTGCTCTCGGAACCGGCTCTGCCCGAGGCCGTCGCCGCCGAGCCGGTCGTGCCGGAGCCCGAGGCCGAGGAGCCGCT
>NZ_SSDK01000008.1:0-1598 GCF_004794435.1 Microbacterium sp. K27 | reverse complement strand
CGACCAGCCACTCCTGACCGACCACCCGCTCCGCCGCATCACGACCCACACTGCTCAGCGCCGAACCATCCGGATACGCGATCTGCTGCAACTCCACCCGTGTCATCCGACGCGACCGTCGAATCGTTCGTCAAGCCTTCAAATGCCGCGCCACTCGTGACACATCTGTACCCAGCGCCAGCGACCTGAGTGGTCTCTCGTTCGTATGGCTAGTTGCGTGATGAGCGCAGTCAGCGTGATGAGGATAATCAGTTGGTGCTTCTCAAGATAGACACCGTCGAGCTACCTTATCCAGCAGAGTGAGAAACTCAGAATAATTGAGCGGATCGACGGGAATTTGAACTCCGAACAAAGGATGATCCTCTGGCAAGCGCACGTCGACAGGTAAGCCTCGACGAGAGTCGAGTACTTGAATCCCGTACCCATAGACGATCCGCGAAAGACCAAGATTTGAGTGCCACTTAGGATCCTCAAGTGAGAACCCCATGATCACATGCGACTGGTACGAGACGTTCTTCTTTCCCCAGACGAAGAAGTCCCATCGCAGCTCTGGATGGCGATCGATCATCAAGTCACCCAGCAGCAACGCAACATCTTCGCACACGGACTGTGAGCGTCGATCGAGGTGATTACTGTCAGCGACAGGCACCATCGTTTCGATAAACCAGTCATTCAGCGACTGCACCGACTTATCACTGCCGTCGAATTCGATACCAGAATTTGCCAAGAGCGTGTGAAGTATCGCAATGCGATCGGGCTTTTGCCGCATCGACTGCTCGAACTCGGCGCGAGCGACAGAACGCGGCAGCTCAGCGAGCGACCACCACGGCATTGACTCGTTCAACGGATACTCCGCCCAACTGTTCATGGTATGACCTGCCACCGGATTCCGTTCTGAGTAAGGAAGCTCTTTAGAGGACCGCTAGGGCCCGCAAGTCCTGTCGTGGGACTCGCTGTGAAGTACCAGCGGACGCTTGTGAGATCGCCGGACGCAACCAACGCCGCGTCTTTCCGGACCTGAAGCCTAACGGAGCTTGTCAGCGAGGTGTAGCCGACCTTCGTCTCGATCCCGATGCGTCCCGAAGTTAGCACATCGATTCTTCGCATCCCCAGCCCCGGCACTGTAAAGGTCTGCTCGATCTTAGAACCAAGATTCTGCCTATTGATCTTGTCGCGAAATGCGTTGCCGTTTTGTTGATTCGTTCTGAGTGTTGTCCCCTAGTGTTCGTCGAGGATCGCGTACCGAAGTAGCTTGTGCTGGTTGGGGTGGTTAGCCCCAACCGCGCCCGCAGCGTCGCGAGATTAGGAATCCCTCCGCATCCACCTTCTATGCCACAGGGCATCCACCTTTCACCGCTGAGGTCGTGTCCGTTGATGGGGTCGGTGGGCCAGGAGTAGTCGTTCGCTCCACCACCTTCGATGGGGTCGACCTGCAGGAATCGTCCGAGGGCGGGGACATACAACCGCACCCCCATCTCGATCACCAGCGCCGACCCTGCCGACTCCGCGGGCTTCAACGCCCCCTGATGCCACAGTGTGTTCCCCGCGACCTGACCGGTGTCATCCGACGCGACCGTGCCGATCGCGAACGAGACCGG
>NZ_SSDK01000007.1:0-813 GCF_004794435.1 Microbacterium sp. K27 | reverse complement strand
GCCGACGGCACGTTCCAGGCGACCGTGACCCTGAAGGATGCCGCGGCGACGCCGGGGTCTTACGGGATCTACACGTATGCGGCCGGTGGCGTGATCAACGCCGACCAGGAGCGCAGTGTCGCCCTGAACTACACCGAGACTCCGACGGTCTCCACAGCCGTGAAGACGGCGACGGCGACGAATGGCCTCACCGTCACGGCATCCGGCACCAAGCTCGGTGCGATCCCGGGTGCGTACGTCGCGTTGATCGAGAAGGGCACCGAGGCGAACGTCACCGGCAGCGGCGGGTTCCTGGCGATGCAGTACGTGCGCCCGATCTCCGGCGGCGCCTTCACGGTGGACCTGACCGCCGCCGCCGACAAGCTCGACCGCACGAAGTCCTACGAGGTCATCGCGTGGAAGCAGCACTCGAACCCTGATGCGAGCACGATCTATGCGCGCTCGACCATCGCCGTCACCGACGCACAGTGGGAGAGCCTGCAGCCGGCTCCGGTCTCGGCGGCGATCGAGGTGTTCCTCGCCGACGGCACGACTCCGGCCGCAGGTGTGGCTCTCAAAGCCGGTGACAAGGTCGTCGTGAAGGGCTCGGGCTATGACCCGACCGCGAATGTCGGTGGACGCGGGATGCCGATCCCCCAGCACCTTCCGCAGGGCACCTACGTGGTCTTCGGCAACTTCGGCTCGACATGGCAGCCTTCGACGGGTGCGGCATCGTCGACCCGATCGGTGGGCGCGCAGGCCTGGGCTCTGGCCGCGGAGCTGGTCGGCGACGCCGTCGGGGAGCGTGGCGAACACGCCGTTGGACTGGGTCGG
>NZ_SSDK01000006.1:0-508 GCF_004794435.1 Microbacterium sp. K27 | reverse complement strand
GTGTGTCAGCTGCCGGCGAGCTGCTGGTCCAGGTCCTGGATCGCCCGCATCATGCCCAACAGCGACTCGGACATGTCGTTGATGCCATCGACCGCGGTCTTCAGACCCGTCGTCAACTCCGTGTACCCCTCACCGAACTTCCCCGACGCATGCTGCGTCTTGAAGTCCTCACCCAGAAGAGTGTCCACCTGACCCTTCAACGTGTCCAACTGACCCTGAATGTCATCACGAGCCTGCGACAGCGACGACGCCACCTGCTCCATCTCCGCATAAGACGCACCGAAATCGGCCATCGTCCACACCTCCGCCAATCGAGAGAACCGGACCCCTCCGGCCCGAACAACACCCACCCTACGGCGCACCCACGAACACCGTCGATGGGGACAACTCCCCATCCCCGCACAGGGCACGGTGCTGCGTGAGGCGTTCGCCAGTCGGGATGCCGACGTGATCGCGGTGCGGGTATCGACGACGTGTTCGTCGCCGGTATCCGTGTTCTCGCTGACGG
>NZ_SSDK01000005.1:0-495 GCF_004794435.1 Microbacterium sp. K27 | reverse complement strand
CGCTTCGACACCATGTGTGTCAGAGAGTGTTACTTCTCCCAGCCGACGTTCTCGACCGGCTGGATGTTCGAATTCTTGGTGAGCGCACTATCTCGGGCAGATGTACGCCTGGCCCCCCGGGGTGTAGCACCGACTGAATCCGCCTGTCGCGGCGCCGGTATGTCCTCCAGGGTTCTCGATCTCCCAACTCGCTGAGGCTGAAGCAGCCGTCGCGAACGAAATCAGGAACGCGAGACTGACTCCGCTCACGGTGATCCCGATGTTCTTCTTGGCCTTCGACATGACACTCCGATCTGCTCGATCCATGAACTGAGTACATAGAACATTGCATTCGCGACGATCCGTACGGAAGTCTCCCGGCAACGGTGTATTGAGATACCAATAGAGCGGGTGTGAAGTCCTGGTTCGTCGTCGGAGGGGGCCGTCTACGCAACTGAAGCGGGGCCGGTGGATGAACCACCGACCCCGCTTCGACACCATGTGTGTCAGAGAGTG